>CAZGYS010000140.1:0-12328 GCA_964530305.1 uncultured Leptospiraceae bacterium | reverse complement strand
CGATTATATTATCATCGGTTCCGGTTCCGCCGGGTCGGTGCTGGCCGGACGGCTGACCGAGGACTCCGACGTCAGCGTTCTGGTTCTGGAAGCGGGTCCTCGGGATCGCTCCATCTTCAGCCGCATGCCGGCGGCGTTCTCGGAGCCCTTGAAGAGTGATCGCCTGAACTGGGCTTACAATACCGAGCCCGAACCCTTCATGAACAATCGCATCATGTACTGTCCCCGGGGGCGGATTCTCGGCGGGTCGGGTTCGGTCAACGGCATGGTTTACATTCGCGGCCACGCCCTGGATTACGATCGCTGGGCGAGTTACGGGCTGCCCGAGTGGGACTACGCTCACGTCCTGCCGTACTTTCGCAAGGTCCAAACCCATGAGGAGGGACCCGATGAATATCGCGGAGGCGATGGGCCCATGCACGTGGCCACCGGTCGCGGCGAAAACCCGCTCTACCAGGCCTGGCTGGAAGCCGGGAAGCAAGCCGGATACCCGGCCACGAAGGACGTGAACGGCTATCAACAGGAAGGCATCGGTCCCTTTGATCGGACGACGAAGGGCGGCCTGCGTCATTCCTCGGCCCGGGCGTTCCTGCATCCGGCCTTGAAGCGTCCTAATCTGGAAGTGCGCACGGGCGTGCTCGTGCATCGCGTCGTCTTCGAGGGCAACAAGGCGATTGGCGTCGAGCTTTCGAAGCTCAAGTCGTCCAATACGACGAAGCTGCGCGCCAAAAGAGAAGTTTTGCTTTGCGGCGGCGCCATTGGATCGCCGGTGTTGTTGCAATTATCCGGAGTGGGTCCCGCCGACAGACTCAAGGGCCTGGGCATCGACGTAGTCTCGGATCTGCCCGGCGTCGGCGAAAATCTCCAGGACCACCTGGAGATGTACATTCAATACGAATGCAAACAGCCCATCTCCCTGTATCCTTCGCTTAAGATCTGGGGACGCTTGAAAGTCGGTCTGGAGTGGATCTTCAACAAGACCGGACCGGGCGCCACCAACCACTTCGAGTCCGGCGGTTTTATTCGCACGCGCGCCGGCGTGGAGCATCCCGACATTCAGTATCACTTCCTGCCCCTGGCCATCAACTACGACGGTTCCAGTCCCGCCGGCGGACACGGTTTCCAGGCGCACATGGGACCCATGCGACCCACCAGTCGCGGTTATGTTCGCATTCAGTCGGCCGACCCGCGTAAGCATCCCTCCATTCTATTTAACTACATGGGGACGGAGCAGGATCGCCGGGAGATGCGCGACGGCGTGCGGCTCACGCGCGAAATCATCGCCCAGAAGGCTTTCGATCCCTATCGCGGTAAGGAACTGGCCCCGGGCGAGCATCTACAAAGCGACGAGGAAATCGACGAGTTCATTCGTCAACGGGGCGAAAGCGCCTATCATCCGTCGTGTACGTGTAAGATGGGTAAGGATGGAGATCCCGATGCGGTCGTGGACGGTTCGGGACGCGTGCGGGGCGTGGAGAATCTACGCGTCGTGGACACTTCCATCATGCCGGATCTCATCAGCGGCAATACGGACGCGCCCACGATCATGATGGCCGAGAAACTGGCCGACGCCATTCGCGGACGCGATCCCCTGCCGCCTTCAAAGGCGAAGGTCTGGGTGCATCCGGACTGGAAGACGAAGCAGCGGTAGGGTCGAAGCCGAATCGCCTTTGTAACCGAGAGGATTGCGTAGGCGATTCTAGAAATCGGCGGGAACGAAGGCCCGGACATAGTGATAGTCCGGCGAGACCTCACCGCCGTAGAAATTGGCGACGCTGGAATACTCGACGAGGTACGCATGACCCTTGTGACCGGGGTAGGCGTTGGATTCCTCGGTGCGCGCCAGAACCTTGACCTTTACTCCCACGGGCAGGTATTTAACGCAGACGTTTTTCGGCTTCTTGTCGGGCCCGGGCTTGACGGCGCAGTATTGTTGGGGCTCGCCGTACTCCGCCAGTTCGTCCCGAGGTACCACGCGCTTTTTCACGGCGCGGGTTTCGCCGTTTAACATGACGACGCTTTTGTTCATGAATTTCTTAATGGAGCCCGGTTTCGCTTTTGAAGTGACCAGACCGAAGTTACGCAGCAGGCATTTGATCCAGACTCCATAGTCGATATCCAGGGGAGTCCTCACGAACATGCATTCGCTTTTGGACAGGGGACTGTAGTCCAGTATGCTTTTGGGTTTGTCCGGCGTGAGCACCAGCAGGCGCCCGCGAAAACTCCACGAACCGCGAAAGTCGATTTTCTTACTCGATAGACCCGACGGCAGAAATCCGGTCAGGCGTCCATCGGCTGTAATACTCAAACGCATGGGCCCGTCGGTGGCCTGTCGCTTTTGGACTTCCAGCCATTGACCCGCGAAGGGGACGGGGCGTCCGGGACGTCTCTGGAAGGCTTTCGCGGGGCGATTGTACGGATAAACTCCGTAGGCATGGGAAGTCCGAGTGGCTTTCGTAAAGTCGGCGCGCACCCAGCCGGTCTTGTATTCGCGTACGGGAAAGGCGCGCAAATTGCTCAGGGTGAAGTGCTCGTATTCAATGAAATACCAGCCTTTGTGTTCGGAATCGGGAGAGCGTGCCAGGACCCGGACCGGGCTTCCACCGGGAATCTCCTTCGCGCAACTTTGCCGGTAGAATGGAAAATCTACCAGTACGCGCACGCGACAGTATTCCTCGGAACCGTAGGTTGAACCCGGCGATATCCGAATGGCGGCGGCGCGGGGCATGAAATGAACATCGCCCCCCATGGCCACCATGGAGGTGCCTTCGTGCATTAGTTTGGTTTCCGCGGCCGGGGTGTATCTCAGGCCGCCGAAATCCTGGTAATTGCATGAGAGATAGCGCTTGAAAAACAGATCATTCGGTTTCGACTTGAGTTCGCACTTTTTGAATTTTTCGGGAATGTGTTCGTAGGATTGCTTGTGATGGGCCTTGAGCCCGGACATGACCACGTGCTTGCCGTCGAATTTCCAACGTCCTGAGAACTTTTCACGCCCGTTACCGCGAAGCAAGGAACGTCGGGCCTCGAAGCGCCCGTCCTCGTGAAAGCTCATGATGAAGGGCGTGTAGTGGGATTCGGTGCTTTCACGCTCCACCCACAGGCCCGCGATGGGGGACGTGGAACGGGCCGAGCCGTCGCTTACGGATACGATTCCCACGCTCAAGCTGAGTAGGAAAAAGAGGGTGCAGCGGCGCGCAAGGCGCCGGCGAAAACCCGTTTCGGGCACGAACAAGGACATGGGCGAATTGGAGCGTCCGGCCTCGATTCAGTCAAGGAAAACCAATCACGCTTCCAGGCGTCCCATGGTAATTGTTTTCACGGCTAAAAACTCTTGACGCCGGTTTTTTATCGATAAACTTCAGCTTCGAAGCCGAATATAAGAATATTCTTATTAAGGTATTTTCGGAGGAACTGTCATGCCGGCGATCTTGAAAGAACGAAAATTACCGTCCCACGTGGCGCGGGTCTCAAGCATGGAGGAATGGAGCGAAATCCACGTTCCCTCCGTGAATCTCGTCGTTATGGGGCGCGAATTCGAACCGCCGGCGGAGTTGCAAGATTCCCACTGGCCCCGGGACTTCCATTTGCAGCTCGATTCGCGCAAGTCCATGGACGCCTCGAACGAATTACGGCGTAGCTTGTCGTTCCTCGCGCCGGTCCTCCGTGATTGGTTTACCGCCGACATTCTGACCATAATCCGGGGGTTCGCGAATCTGGACCCCGAGCCTTTTCGCGTTTCACTGATGCCCGTTCACGCCGTCATGTGTCCCGCCTTTCACGCCGACTTTTACAATTACCGATTGATTACGACGTATCGCGGCCCGGGAACGGAGTGGATGCCCGATTCCAATGTAAATCGGGCGGGATTCGGTAGCGACGACTACGCGGATCGGATCTTGAATCCCGATGAAATTCGAAGCATTCCCACCGGTCACATCGCCTTGATGAAAGGCGAGCGCGGGTCCGAGGAAGTGCGCGGGGTGGTTCATCGCTCGCCCGTGAATCCCCATGGTGCGCCGCCGCGTATCGTGCTGCGCATGGATCGCTGACGAGGTATTCATATGGAAGTTGTATATTCTTTTTTACTTCCCGTCTTTCTCGGTGCCGGACATGTTCTGGAGCCGGGTCACGGTAAAACGGCGCTTACTCTGTTCGCGACGCGGGCGCGCATGAATTCGCGCTTTATAATTTCGCTCATGGCCGGTATCGTCCTTTCCCATACCCTGGTCCTGCTACTGACCGCGCTGGTGCTGAGTCTAATCGCCTTTGAGAGAGATGATTTTCACATTCTCCATGCGGTTTTCGGCGGGGTCGGCAGCTTGATCTTGTTCTGGGTCGCCTGGCGAGTTTTACCTCGGAGCTCCGGAAAGGGAGAGCACGATCACGGCGATCACGAACCCGGCTCAACCTGTTCTTGTCCGGCCCATCAAGGTGACGCGGCCGCGAAGAAAAAAGAAGCCGGAACCGCCGGGTTGATTGGAATGGGCGGCGGGCTCCTGCCGTGCCCCACCGCGGTGGCGGCGTTCATGACTTCCCTGTCCTCGGGCGCCGTGCTGGAAGCGGTGGGTGCGATCTTCGCGTTCATCCTGGGCATGGTAATTACGCTGCTGGCATTGGCCCTTGCCGCCAACTTTCTGGGTTCGCGCTTCTTGAATTTTCAAGGTCTGAATCGCCGGCGTCACGCCTACCTGCTGGCCCTGGCCATCGCCGCGGCGGGAATCGTTTCACTGGTCATGCCGTTGCGGGAGCTGGGTCTGCTTTCCTTCTAATAGGAATTTTCTTATTTACAGGTATCCTCGCCGGCAAATTTCTGGCCATATGGAAACCAAGCATCGATTACCAGTTACCGTACTGTCCGGCTTTCTCGGAGCGGGAAAGACCACCTTGCTCAACCAGGTGTTGAACAATCGTGAGGGGCGGCGCGTGGCGGTGATCGTCAACGACATGAGCGAGATCAATATCGACGCGTCCCTGGTGGAGAAGGGCGGCGCCGAACTTTCGCGCACCGAGGAAAAACTGGTGGAAATGTCCAATGGTTGTATTTGCTGTACGCTGCGGGACGACCTTCTGGCCGAGGTATCCCGCCTGGCTCGTGAGCAACGTTTTGATTATCTGCTGATCGAATCCACGGGCATTTCCGAGCCGATTCCCGTCGCGCAAACATTTACTTTCGAGGACGAAGAGGGCGTGAGCCTGGGCGATGTTTCGCGCCTGGACACCATGGTGACGGTCGTCGATGCCCAGAACTTTCTCAAGGACTATCGTGAGGCGGAAGACCTAAAGGATCGCGGTCAGGCATTGGATGAAACCGATGAACGCACCGTTACCGATCTGTTGATTGAGCAGGTGGAGTTCGCCAATGTTCTTGTTCTAAATAAGAAGGATCTCATCGGCGCGGATGATCAGCGTGAGCTGGAAGAGATCCTGCGCCGCCTGAATCCCGGCGCCAAACTTGTTTCCACCTCACACGGTAAAGTGGCCCTGGATACCGTTCTTGATACCGGCATGTTCGACTATGACGAAGCCGCCGCCTCGGCCGGCTGGATCAAAGAGCTGCAGGGAGAGCATACTCCGGAGACCGAGGAATACGGTATTAATAGTTTCGTCTATGAAAACCCGCGCCCCTTCGACGCGGAAAAACTGGCCGCTTTCTTTGAGGACCAGGAAATCTGGGAAGATGTTTTGCGTTCCAAGGGTTTCTTCTGGGTGACCGCCGATCATCGCGCGGTCTATGAGTGGGCGCAGGCCGGTGGCTGTTGTAATGTGAATCCCGCCGGTATGTGGTGGGCCTCCGTTCCCCGGGAACACTGGGATTTTCCGGCCGGCCAACGCCCCGACGAGCAGCCCAACTGGGATGCGCGTTACGGGGATCGCCTCCAGCAACTTGTCTTTATCGGGCATCGCCTGGATGAACCCATGATTCGCGCCTATCTGGACAACTGTCTGGTGAGCGAGGAAGTCGCCGATGCCGGCAGCGAAGCTTGGAAGGATCTGCATAACCCGTTTCCGGAACTGGTGCTGGAGGACGTTGAATGAACTCGATGCTGGATCGGGCCGGGATCCTGGCGGGCATCACGTGCTCCGTGCATTGCGTTGCCCATGGTCTGCTTCCGGCCGCTTTCGCGCTCGGCATCTTTCTGGGCCCGATGCTCGAATGGACCCTGGTGGTGCTGGCGGTCGTTTTCGCCGTGGGCGGAGGATTGGCGGGTTTACGCACCCATGGTTCGTTGACCGTCGTACTGCCCATGTTTGTTTTCGCCGCCTTGCTGCCGGCGGGTCGTTTCCTGGGGGAGCTATTGCCGGGAGGCGAGCTCACCTGGGGAGTCGTGGCGGGCCTTGGTCTGGCGATTGCGCACTTCCTTAATCTGCGAGCCTGTGCTCGGAAGCGAAATCATCCGCAAGAGTTGCAGTAACCGTAAACTTCGAAGGAATGACTGAGGACGCGAAAGTTCTCATTCTCAAGATTCCGAAAATACGATTTAGGCAGGGGGCATTCCGTCAGGCAGATGGACTTGCCGCAACTGAGGCAGACCGCGTGGTGATGGTGGTGGCCCGGGGGCTGGAACTCGTACACCACGTCCGTTCCGTGGGCCTTAATTTGCGCCACCACGCCTAGATTGGCGAAGGTTGCCAGGGTTCTATAAACCGTATCCAGGCTGATGGAGCCGTGGATTGCGCGAATTTCATTGAAGATTTCTTGAACGCTTCTTCGGCGAGGATCCTCGGCCAATAGCCGCAGAATGTCCTCTCGCTGCGGAGTAATGCGAAAGCCCTCGTCCCGCAAACGCTTCACGATTGCGGTCACGTTGTTTTCCGCGCTGTCCCCCGCTGCCTTGCGTGAGGCGCGTTTCGACGAACTCTTGGAAGTGCGTTGGGCCATGCCGGAAAGATAAGGGTGGGGCACCCGGCGGTCAAGCTGAAAGGGACGGTCCCAGTCCAACGCCCGCCGGGTTCGGGCATCTACTTCTTGTGTTCTTTCTCGTGTTTGGCCTGCATGGCCTTGTGCTCGGCGATGATCTGTTCATGATCCTTCACCATTTGCTGATGGTCCTGGAGCATTTGCGCGTGTTCTTTTTGGACGTCGCTGCCGCCCGCCGCGTGTTTCTTTTCCAGTTCGGCGTGCTTGGCCACGAGTTGGGCGTGTTTCTGCATGATGGCGGTGTGTTTCTTTTCCATTTCGCCGTGCTCTTTTTCATGGCGCGCCAGAACTTCCTTGCTGCCGCCGTGCTTCGCGAGCGCTTCCTTGACGCCCTTGTGCTGATGGATCATGCCCGCGTGGGCTTTCTCCATGGCCGCGTGCTGGGCCTGCATTTTCGCATGCTCCGCCTTGAGTTTGGCGTGGCCGTTGGGGCCGCATGCCGTCAGCAATCCGGCCAGACCGAACATGGTCAGCAAAGAGAGCATTTGTTTCGTCTTCATCTTCATCTCCTCCTGGTTGATCGTTCCCGAATCGCTTGGAGTCGGGCCGCTGGTAAGTTTTTTCAGGACCATCAGTAACGCGCAAGTTCTTTCGCGATGTTCAGGGTGGAAACTCTAATGGGCGCTTTGCCTGGAGGTTCTATAGCGCGCGGGCGACATGCCCTTGACTTCATTGAAGGCGCGATAGAAGGCCGAATTGGAGTTAAAGCCGACCGCCATGCCGATTTCAATCACGGGCCGTTTCTTGTCACCCAGCAGAAGTTCGCAGGCTTCGTTGACCCGGTATTCATTTATGAATGCATTGAAGCCCGTGCCCAGGACCGAGTTCAGCAGTTCCGAGAGCTGGTGGGGTTGGATTTTCAAGTGCCGGGCCAACTGCTGGAGCGATAGGTCTTCCAGCGCATAGAGCTTTTCCTCGTTCATGAGGGCGTTCAATTCGCTGATGGTTTCGTCGACGTTTACTTCCTTGAGGCTGGAATTGCGATAGCGTTCCTTTTCAATTTCCATGCGGGCCATCAAGGTGAAGCCCGGATACTTCTGCGAAAACCAGAAGAGCAAGAACAGATAGATGGTCAAGGCGATGTGAATGAACAGGCGGGTATCCCGGATCTCGAATTTGGTGAAAAACCAGGCAGCGGCCATGAGCAAGGAAATGATCAGGAAGAAGCCGATGAGAAACAGGACCGCCTTGCCGGAACCGGGCGGCGCGCGAAACAGCTTCACGACCCGGAGCGCCAGAACAATCAAAAAGCCGATGTAACAGCAGACCGAGAGCAGACCGGATATGGGCAAGGTCTCCTCTCCGTTGGAGAACCAGGCCAGCTCCCCCAATATTAATAAAAGAGCGAACAACAGGGTCCCCGCGGACGGAAGCAGGCGACGCTTATCGCCTGCATCCGCGGGAAGGAGCATTTCCAGGAAGTAGACGTACTGAAGAGGCCCCATCATGAACACGGAAAAAATAATAATCGCCCTGAGCAATAGTTCGGCCGGGTCCGGGGCGATTCGAGTGACGACATAGACCAGTTGATACACGGCGATGAACGTCAGCAACCAGACCAGGGTTCGATTGCGCGGCTGTTCTCGTTTTCCGAAGAGCCTGCCCACGGCCAGCGCCAGCGCGAAGAAGCCTCCGTGGGCAATGAACGCGTTGATCCAGAATTCAGCCGCCGTCATGGGGTAACATTGGATCCGCCAAAGTCTCCCCGTCAACCGCTTCCCTCGTCGAGGAGCCTCCGCATCCACCCGACGGCGCATCCCGTACATTCCTGATTAATAATTCAGGACATTGCCGTCCTTCGCGAATCATCAGGCGGGTAGATCCGACGGCTTGTCTGTAGTATATCAGGGTATCTTTTTAAGGGAGCGGAAAAACATGAGTGGGAGTTTTAGAAAACTAATTCCTGGAGGAATCGCCGCGGCGGCCTGGTTGCTCTGGTCGTGCGGCGGAATTTCCCCGCCGGAAAAGGTCAGTCGTCATCTTGAGTACAAGGGTTACTCCAAACCAGGCTACGAAAGTTTCAGTAAGAAATCGCACTACGTGAAAATGAAGGACGGGGTTTCCATCGCCGTGGATACCTTCGTGCCGGGAAAAGCCGCCGCATCGAAATCCGGCGCATCCAAAGGCGATTCAGGGAGCGGTAAATCGCCTTCCCCAAAAAGCGCGCGGCGCTTTCCGACCATACTCGTGATCACGCCGTACAATCGCTCCTTGATCTTCGAGCGCATGAGTCTGTTCCAAAAGCTGGGCGCCTACTGGAAGTACGGCACCATGGGGCCGGTCTTCGACGGGTCCGCGAGGGCGGACGTGCGCCGCTTCCTGGCCCACGGTTACGCGGTGGTGTTCAGCGGCATGCGCGGCACGGGCGCGTCCGGCGGCACGCAGGCTCCCTTCGACCCGGCGCTCGCGAACGATGCTGAGGAACTCATCGCCTGGATTCGAAGCCGGGGGTGGTCCGACGGTAAGTTATGCATGATGGGGCGTTCTTATCGCGGGTGGATTCAGTTGATGGTGGCCGCGCGCAAGCCGGAGGGTCTCAAGTGCATCATGCCCGAGGTGATTGTTTTCGACGGTTATACCGAGGGAGTGCGACCGGGCGGGATCGACGCCCTGGCCTGGATCACTGAATACTCGCGCTTGCTCACGGGGTTGAATCGCAGTGACTACAATCCGGACCGACTGCTGGTGCCCGCCACGCCGGTCATCGACGAGGACGGCGACGGCCGACTGCTGGATGAAATTCCCACGCGAAGCCGGGGTAATCCGCGCTCTTTTCTGGACCAAGCCGATTCGCCTCCGCGCTACAAAGACGGCAAGCCGCGCGAGAACATCTATTATAACGCCATTGCCCAGCACAAGCGCAACCTGCCGTTTACGACCCTGCTGCGGAAAAACATGCCCTTCATGGACAGTCCGCCGCCCGCGGGTTCGGGCATCGCCGACATGACTTTCGCTCAGAGCAGCCCCGGCTACTATATTCGTGAAATCGTGGAATCGGGAATAGCCGTCTATCACGTGGGCGGGTGGTTCGACGGCTTCGTGGAGGGCACGTCGAAACTGTACGCCACCATGCGCGCGGCGGGCGCGCGCAATATGAAACTCCACATCGCGCCGCGTTTCCACTATCAGCCTTACATAACCGAGGCCTATAAAAAGCATCTTTCATACGCCGGTAACTACATGGAACAACTGGCTACGGAACAATTACGCTTCTTTGATTATCACTTGAAGGGGATCCCCAACGGAATCGCCGGTGAACCTTCGGTGAATATTTACGTGATGAACAGCGGCTGGCGCTCCGAGCGAGAATGGCCCTTGAAGCGCGCGCGAAGCAGAACCCTGTACCTGGCTTCCGGCAACGCCTTGAGCGCGAAAGCCGCCGACAAGGCCGACCGGGATCTGTTTGATGTGGACTTCACTCATCAATCTTCCTTCGGCACGAACAAAATCAACCGCTGGCTGATGATGTATCTGCCGGACACCATCATGGACCGCACCGCCGCGGACCGCAAAACCATAACTTATGAGACGCCGCCCCTGAATAAGGACACCGAGGTTACGGGGCATCCCCTCATGAAGCTCTTTGTTTCCTCGAATCGATCCGACGGAGACGTGCACGTCTTTATCAGCGAGGTAACTCCCGACGGACGCTCCATTAACGTAAGCGAAGGGCGTCTGCGCGCCGGTTGGCATCGTCTGCGCGACGACGATTCCCAGGTGGACAACCGCGTCGACGTGCTTCCCAATTTACCGTACCATGGCTTTCGCCGGGAGCAGTACGCCGCCGCGCCGTTTAAGGACGGTAAAGTCGTGAAGCTGGAATTCGCCCTCATGCCCGCGGCCTACAAGTTTCGCAAGGGTCATCGAATTCGTATCGCCGTCGCGGGGGCGGACCTGGGGAACTTCGAAATGAACCCGTTCCTGTGCAAGGGCAATCGCCCTGTGGACTGCCCGCGAACCCGCTACGGTATTCATCGTGGGGGCCGATACGCCTCTCGCATTGAATTGCCGATCATTCCCGATTAACTTCAAGGACCAGGCGATATGAAAACCACGGCGAACAATCCCGTTGAAAAAATAATGGAGGAGCTGCGCGTTCCGCGCGTCTCCGGAGAAGACGGCTGGACCCTGGTCCTGACCTTGCCCTGGCAAGAGCGCGTCCTGCGAAACCGCGACGACCTGATGAAGGAAGTACGCGGCGCGCTGGAGCAAACGTCGGCGGCGATTTTTTTCATGAGCTGGACCAACCTGGAGTTGCGCTTTCTGCTCCGAGTCGAAGCGGCCAGGCGCCTGGTTTACATCGCCGCGGATCAGGCGTATCATGAAACGATTTACTCCGAGGCCCTGGCGCGCTTACCCGAGACGGAAAGACCGTCTCAGCAGCTAGTCGATGAGTTTGATGCCTTTCGGCGAGCATTCCGGGAACGCCTGCCCGTCGCGGGCGATTTTGCTCGCGTTTTCGCGCGAGTCGGCGACGGATCCGTACGCGCGGACAACGCCCGGGCCATTGAGCCGGCCCGGCGCTTGTTGAAGGAAGTCCTGGCGCCCCGGATGAAACGCATGGGCACCTCCCGGCGCGAGAGTTTACTTCAAGGAAGCCTGGCCTATTTGAGTCGCTTACCATGGATTCGAAATCGCCTTTTGCAACTGGTGGTCCTGCTTCCTTCCCTGCGATTCAAGGGCAGCGCCGTTGAAATTCGAAGACATACCCGGGAAACCTTGCGCTCCCTTCGAAAGGCGCAACATGAATTCCGGTCGCCGTTTGCTCGGGGCGTTTTCCGGTTTGTCAATGCCGCCGCCCTGGGCGCAACCTACCTGGCGCCGGCGTTTGTGTCGGCTTTCCTGATCAGACGAGCCGTTGAGTTCGTGGGGCGAACGTTCATTGCCGGGGAAAATGTAGCGGAGTGCGATTCGGTATTCCGCCGGGGGAGCAAGAGCGGAAAGGATTTCACCATCGACGAACTGGGCGAACAGGTCGTGACCGAGTCCGAGGCCGACGCGTATCGAGATCGCCTTCTGGAAACCATGGCTCATCTGGCGCGACTTCATCCCCGGGGAGCGCGAAACGGGGCCGGATTGCCCAGGGCGCACGTCTCCATTAAGATATCCGGGCTGTCTTCGTTTTGTTCGGGGGAGGCTCCCGAGCAATCCCATGAACGCATCGCCCCGCGCCTAATTCCCATTTTGAAATTCGCCAAAGAGCACGAAATCTTCATCAACGCGGACGCGGAGCACTATCCCTTGCGCGATCTGGTTCCCGCCATCGTTTTTGGAACATTGCGGGAGAATCCGGAGCTGGTATCCCGGGAGCCCGGAGTGGGCCTGGTGGTTCAGGCGTATCTCAAGGATTCCCTGGAGCACGTTCGTCTGCTGGCGCGCGAGGCCGGAAAGCTCGGCATCGTCGTT
>CAZGYS010000139.1:0-12360 GCA_964530305.1 uncultured Leptospiraceae bacterium | reverse complement strand
CCAGGGTCCGCCCTTCCAGCCAGCGCGTCAGGCGCTCGGCGATTTTCCGGGTTTCCTCCGCTTCGGTCTCATACCAGCTGGCCTTCGGATCGGCCGAAAGGGGCACGGAGGTCGCGGCAATGTACTGGGGCATGAAGGAACGAGCTTCCTCGTTCAGCGATTCGCTGATCTCCGCCGCGCGCCGGTCCATCTCCCGCGCGCCGCTGAAAAAATAGAGCCGGTCCTGACCGGGTTTCAACGAAGCCAGCAGCTCAGCCGGCGTTCGTTCCTCAAGCAGCACGATGGTCCGAGCGCTGCTCTCCAGCAGCATGTTCTTCAGCGCGGGCGAAGAGTCCACGCTGACCATGACGATCAAGGAAGTGATTTGGCGAGATTGCCCATGAAGATACTTCGTGACGTATTCACCGTCCTTCGTTTCGGCCAGCTCCGTTGTGTGTTGGCAACGGAAGTCCTTTTCACGAACGGAGCGCGTCTCCACGCCGAATTCATCCGGGCTGCCGTATTCGGGCAGGGCCAGCGCGGGCACCGAATAGAGGACCTGCACCGGCCGACGGTGTTCCTTGTAGATATTGCGAACGACGGCCCGCGCCAGGGTCAGACAACGCTCGGAGGAATCGTCCACGAAGATGCTGACGATGTTGGTATCGAGCGCGGTGGAATCGCCCTTGATGGTGCGAAAGATATTCGTGATACCCTTGCTCATGTGCCGCAGGGCCGCGAAACCGACTTCGGCATGCTCCCGCATGATCTCGCGGAAGTCCTCGCGATCCAATCGCCACAGGCGGGAGCGCATAACCGCCTCGGCGCGCTGGCCCCGGGTGCCGCCGTCCAGAATGCCGGCCAGGCCGAAGTGCATCTCCGACGTGAACTTACCCAGCTCATGAAGGCCTTCGTCCGTGCGCAGGGACATGCGCACCAGGCCGGTCTCGATCACGAAGATGGCGTCGCTGGCGTCGTTTTCCCGAAAAATCACGTCTCCCGCTTCGTACTGCTTAAAGTGCAGGCGATCGGTGATGGTCTTGAGTTCGTCGTCCCCCAGGTCCTTGAACAGGTGCACTTTGCGTAGGATTTGCAACTGATCCGTGCCGTCGAAGACCTGGTTCTCGAAGTGATTAACCCACTCCTCCATGGTTTCGAAATCCACGGCCCCCTGGCGGACGAGAATCTCGCCCAGGGGAATGCGGTGCTTCTTGTCGTCCTTGAACTTCTCGTCCAGTTCCCGCTGAGAAATGTAGCCCAGGGAAACCGCGGCCTGCTCCAGGGTTTCGCCCGCTTCCGCCTGGCGGTGGACCATTTTATCCACATCATCCTGCCCCATCTCTCCACCCATGACATCGAAGAGGTTCATGACCTTCATGGATTCCTTCTGGAACTGGAGTGCCTGGACGAGTTGCTCCGAGCTTACGACCTCGTTCTTTACGAGGAAATCCCCGAGCATGTGACTTTGAATCATGATTAGCGCCGCCGGCGGTCGGAAACGGATGCCGACCACGAAAAAGATATTAGTTACCGTAATTATCGACGGTTAGTGCTCCCAGCGTCAAGAGATAGCCGGGATTATTAACGTTTTATGGCCCCGGAGATCCCGTTTCGACACGAAATTATCAGCGCCGAAGGAATCAGGCTTTCAATTTCAAGGGACTCCCGTAGACCGTGCATAACCGTGAGCCTGAACCTAAATTTACTACAATACCGGCGACACCGAATGGTCATTTTCGGACTCGCCCTGGCCTGTTTGCTGGGCCCCCTATCCGCCTGGTCCCCCCTGAAAGCAGGGGACTTAACTCTGAACGCCGGGTCCGAATCCTACAAGATCGGCATCACCGAAATTCAACATTTCGCCGATGCCGGCGCCGCCCTGAAGATCGAGGATGTTCGGGGCCGGGAAGCCAATCGCTTTCAACAACCCAAAACGCTCTCCTTCGGCTACTCCAATAACGCCCACTGGGCCAAATTCCGGGTCAACAATCAGCGCTCGGAACGCGAATTCCTCCTGGAAGTCTCCTATCCGGTCATGGACAAGATCGACGTCTACGTCTTCGGCGGTCCCAGGCCCTACCATACCGTCCAGGGGGATGCCTTCCCGTTCTCGGCTCGGGACGTTCCCAATCGTAACTTTGTATTTCGCCTGCCGCTGGCTCCCGGTAAAACCAGCGAAGTCTACATTCGGGTTCACACCCAGAGCGCGGCCGCCCTGCCCCTGAAGCTCTATACCAGGGACGCTTTCGCGAGCAAGGATCACCTGGAGCAATCCGCCCTGATGCTCTACTACGGGGCCATCATCATCATGATTCTGTACAATATCTCGCTGTTCGTCTACCTGCGGGATACATCTTATCTCTACTACGTGCTCTATATTCTTTCCATCAGCATGGTGCTGGCCGTGCAGAATGGAATCGCCTATGAATTTCTGTGGAGCAACGCGGTGTGGTGGAACGGCCAGGCCCAGCATTTCACGGTCTTCATGGCCGCCCTCTTCGTGACCGTGTTCTGTCGGTCATTCCTGCGTACGAGCGAGACCCTGCCGCTGATGAATCGCGTCTTGTTTTACTTCGCGGGCATCGTCGTGGTGGCCGTGAGCGCGTCCTTCGTAATGCCCACGCAATTGTCCCTCCGACTGGCATCCTTGCTGGCCGCGTTGAGTGCTTTGATGGGTATCGGTACCGGAATCGTGGTCATGGCCCGGGGCTTCGTCGTCGCGCGCTTCTATGTCCTGGCCTGGACCTTGTTCCTGCTGGGGGCGATTCTGGCCGCCCTGCGAAACTTCGGCGTTCTGCCTCACAACAATCTGACGACTTACGGTCTGCAAATTGGTCAGGCTCTGGAAGTGCTACTGTTGTCCTTCGGTCTGGGATATCGCATCAACCTGCTCCGCGAGGAAAAAGAACAGGAGAAGGCCGACATCGCCCGCTCGGTGGCGCGCTTCGTGCCCACCGAATTCCTGAACTACCTGGGCGCAAAAGACATTCGCCAGATCAATTTCGGCGAAGCGGTGGAACAGGATTTCACGGTTTTGTTCACGGACATTCGTTCCTTTACGTCGCTTTCGGAAAACATGTCCGTGCAGGACAACTTCAAGTTCTTGAATTCCTATCTCAAGCGCATGGTACCCATCATCCATCAGCACAATGGGTTCATCGATAAATTCATCGGCGACGCGATACTCGCGCTCTTTCCCGGCACGCCCGTCACCGCCGTGCGTTCCGCGGTGGACATGCGCAGGGAGTTGATGCACTACAACGATTTTCGCGTAAACACACAGGGGTATCCCGCCATCGATACCGGCACGGGTCTGCACATGGGTAAGCTCATGCTGGGCACGGTGGGTTTCGATAAGAAGGCCCTGACGGACATCGAAAGCATGCGCGTACCGGACGTGGACCGGGAACGCCTGGATACCACCGTCATCGGAGACACGGTCAACGTTTCGGCTCGCCTGCAGGACCTGACCAAGAACTACGGCGCGCCCCTGCTCATCAGCGAAAGCGTGTTCAGTCACCTGCCGCCCGAAATGCGCGAAACCACGCGCCTGGTGGATCACCTGCGCATGCGCGGAAAGAACACCCGCATTCGCGTCTACGAGGTATTCGAGGCGGACGCGAACGAACTCAAGGAACAAAAGCTGATCACCCGTACGGCCCTGGAGGAAGCCATTCAGGAAATCGTTACCCTGAACTTCGGCGCGGCCCTCCAGCGCTTCCAGGAACTCCAGAAACAAGCCCCGGCGGACCCCCTGATGGAATTTTATATCGGGCGCTGTCGAAAACTGATCGATATGGGTGGTTAGACGACGGGTGAAGGGTCGAAAGGTGAAACGGTCGAAAGGTACCGTTGGGCGGCGTTGTGCCGAACTTCGCGCGGACAATTATGCCCCTGCACCCTTAGACCTTTCGACCCTTTACCCTCCTCAATTCGGGATATAAGACCGCTTATCCAGCACGGGCCGTAGATCCCGCTCATAGTACACGCAATCGCGGCCGTAGTAACGACCCTGGCCGGTATGGATTAGGCCCGCCTTTTCAAGAACTCGTCGTGAAGCATCATTGCCGGGATCGGCCACGGCCACGACGCGTTCCAGACCCAGCTCCCTTTGCCCATAGTCCACCAGCGCAATGGCCAGTTCCGTGGCATAACCGCGCCCGCGCTCCTTCCAGTGGAGGCGATAGCCCACCTCGATTTCCTCGGTGTGATCCAGATGAATCAATCCGGCCCAGCCGATGAAACGGCCCGGCCGGCCGGAAGAGGTTTTGGCCGTGACGGCCCACAAACCCAGGCCCGGGTAATGGTGATAGTAACCGATGCGCTGATTCAGAAAGGCTTCCGTCTCTTCGCGCGTGCGGGTATGTCCCTTGCCGATATAGCGCATCACGCGCTCATCGCCGTGGAGGGCGACCAGTTCGTCCAGATCCTCGGGAACGAATCGGCGCAGATACAGGCTTTTCGTCTCCAGTATGATCTCCATGGTTAACTCACTTTCCGGCGCGAATCTCGCGCAATCGCCGCGAAAGGTACTTACCCCATTCGCGATAGCCCGCTCCATTGAAATGCACCGCGTCGAATTTCCCGCGGCGCGTGCTCAAATAGTAATCACGTTTCAAGCCCGGCATGTCTCGCCGGCCCAGGATGCGATACAAATCCATGTATTCCACGCCCTTCATTTCGGACGCCATGTATTCCACCTGGCGATTGTACCAGGGGGCGATGGTGTTCGCCTTCCAGGTTATGACCGGCGGCACGCCCGCGATGAGGATACGCGTATTCGGCAAACGCTTGCGCAAAAGTTTCAGAACCGAACGGGTGTCGGCCAGGGCGGCCGAGACGCAGCGCCCCTTCAAGAGATCATTGCCGCCGATGACCATGATGATTACGCGAGGTTTCAAGGGTACCACGTCCGCTTCCACTCGCTTCAAGAGCATGTAGGTGGCGTCTCCGGCAATGCCGCGATTGGCGATATCGAAGCCGGGCACGTATTCTTGCAGGCGGGGATCCACGAAGAGCATGGTCGTGGAGTCTCCCGTGATTACGGCGAAGGGAGAGCGACCCGCTTTAATGCGGTTGCGATTGTCCCGGTCAAAGACGGCGCGAATGAACTTATAGCGTTCAATGTAGAGCTTTTGCTTTTTGCCCGGGTTTTTGGCGCTGAGGATGGTGTCGTCGGTGTTGCAGCGAAAGTCTTTTCTAAAGTAGTCGTGCCCCATGGTCTTGCCCCGGGGATCCGAGGCGCAGGCGCCCGTAAACAGCGACGCGAATACTAATAGAAGCACCCGGACGCGAAACGCGCCGCGGGAACGGCCACCCGTGCCGACGAAGGGCGCCTTCAGGAAGGGCCTCCCAGTTGCTTCGTCAGGGCCTGAACCAGACCCCGGGGGTCATCTGTACCGACGCGAAACTTCTTTCCGCTCTTGAGGTTCAATTGCACGGCCTCCATTCCCGAGACATTGAACATCCAGCCGTGAGGAGTCAAACGAATGCCCCAGCCGTACCACCATTTATTACGAACTGCTTCGCACGACTCGATGTCGGCCAGGTCGATTCGGCGATAGATCAGCCCCGGTCCGAATTTAATTCGAATTTGTTCCTCATTCACCTCGGCGGTAAGCGAGGGAAACAGGAGCAGCATGACCAGCAGGACTACGACGATGGCCGGTATGATGGCCTTGCCCACCGGATCCGGAGCCAGGGCATAGATGATTCCCAGGGGAATCAGTGCGCCGCACAATGGAAGTATGACAAACCATCCAATCTGGGTGTGCTTGTACATAATCCGATTAGACCCGCCGGCGGCCTGCGTATCAAGAAATTTTTACGAGCGCCGGCGGTTCCCCGAATCGGCGACCCCATTGTCCAGTCATTTTCCGCCGCGGGGCGCGCGCAGAATCTCCATCAAGCGGTTGAGATCATCGCCCCGGACACCGGTGCCGGGACCCGTGCACTGGTTGCGTTCACACTTGATGTCGACACCGGTGGTAAAGGCGTCGTCGCATAGCGTGTATTCCCGCGACGCCATGCGCATGCAGACATGGAAATTTCCATCGCCAACGCGAAACAAAATCGGCTGGTCGAAGCGCTTGATGGCGCACAGCAACTCTTTTGCCTTCTCCGGCACGCGCTCCCGCAAAGCGGCCTCGTAAGTGGCGGGTTCACCGTCCTTTATCTTTAAAGGGGCCCGGCGGGAGGAACCCAGGACTTTCGTATTGGCCAGGGCCCAGTGGTGGGGAAAGTCGTTATAGAGGTACTTTACCTCCGAATCGCTGAGCTTAAACCCCAGCGCGCTGCACCCGCCCGAAAACAAGAACGCCGCAACCAGCAGGGGCAAGAGCCGGATGATTAATACGGATTCACGCATCTCTAACTCCACAATACCGGTATTTTCGAAAGGTCGTCTCCGCCGGAATCCGCCAGAGCCCGGCCCGTATCCAGGTTGATGGCCGGTAAATCCGCGGGGCCGAGCTCGGGTCCGTCTTCGTATACGTAGGCATACGCCTTCGTAATAAAGGCGATGAACTTCGTGTTGAAGCGCGGCACGCAATCCTCCAGGAAATGAATGCGATCCCGGCCGAGAAAATTACTCACGACGCCGGCCTTGCGTCCCGCGTCCACGGCCTTCGTGAGCACCAGGAAATCGTCTTTCTTATTGATGAGGTCTCCGACATTATTATAGGCCGCGCCCAGCGCCGACAGCTTGCGATACCAGCGCGGAAAATCGCCCGCCGCGATATCGAACAGCCGCATGAGACCGCCGACCCATTTGGCCACTTTGCCGGCCTGGATTTCCCGGGCGTCCGCCTGGTTCACCCGCGCGCACTGGGATTGTCCGTAGACTTCGCGGATGAGTCGCGCGAATTCGGCGCAAATCGCTTCTTTATAGTGACGGCCGTTGAAGTATTCCGCGGCGCCCTGCACATTGGTAAGATTCAGTTCGCCGCCTACCAGCGCATAACAGAGCAGGACGTCCAATCGCATTTCCAGTACGCGATGGGCCGTCTTGTTTTCCCCGTAATCGCCCACCTTGTCCCGCACGAAGGGATGCACTATGCCGTCGGCGATGACGTGGGAAGCGTATCCGGTAAAGAAGCCGAACAGGGCGTCGGTGAGTTCCAGGTTGTTTTCGCCCGTCTTCTTTTTATCACGCATGGTCTTGAGAGCGCGCAGGGGAATCTCGTTGGTGCATTCGTAATGGAAACGATCGGCGATTTCGGTTTCCATGGAAAAGAAGAGGTCGGCGTCCATGGCGCTCGCGTAGGGCAGATCCGGCGCCACCGAACCGACCACCATGGGGCCAATCATATCCGCCATGAGAAAACTTAGATTACGATGGGTGGCCGGATTCAGTTCATTACGAGCGTACTGAACCAGAAGCATGTGCGTAAGTCCGCTGGGCATGGGACTTACTTTATATCATTGAAGATTGAATAATTACAA
This sequence comes from uncultured Leptospiraceae bacterium, assembly GCA_964530305.1. Taxonomy (GTDB): domain Bacteria; phylum Spirochaetota; class Leptospiria; order Leptospirales; family Leptonemataceae; genus CAZGYS01. The sequence continues at coordinate 4,938 of CAZGYS010000139.1, read as the reverse complement.
GAAATTTTTCAACTTGTTTGGGCCCCGGCGGCTCGCTGCTTGTATCTTCTCCACAGGGCGCGTCCGGCAATGGCGATGGCGATGATCTCCGAGATGACGAACTGAAGAATCAAGAAGTTGTCCGTGAAACCGTCCAGGGCGAAGCTCAAGATCCGTCCCAGCAAGAGACCTCCGGCCCACAGAAGCATGACCCACAGGCCCGTCAGGCGCAGCTCGTGACGAAACACGGCGGCCATGAGCAGCAAACCCAGCAGCAAGTGGGCGCCGCCGTACATGGCGCGGATTTCATTCATGGCCGGAGCCGCGCCCAGCATGACGCCCAGCGGCGTAAACAGGGACTGAGGAAAAAAGAGCCCTCGGACGCCGGTGACGACCATCACCAGGCCCATCAGACCCAGTCCGGCCGATTCGACGATGTTGCGTAGATCCTGTCTTTGTGCTTTGCGATTCATGATTGTATAATATCCGGTTCGGCCGTGCCGGCCAGGGTGCGCTTGCCGCGATTTCTCCGCCGCGAGGAACGCAGGCGCAGCTTATCCATGATTCGTTTTACCAGGCCTACTTTGCTTTTCATCGTGCCGTGGCGATTCAGCCAATCCAGCACCACCGGAAACACGTCCACGATGGCGCGGTCCGCAAGCACGAGACCCGTGTGACAATAATCATAGGGCACCTGATCCTCGCGTCCCATGAGGCGAAAGGATTTGATCTTACTGCCCAGGCGCTTGTAGGCATAGTGTAAACTTTCGGCCGGCGCGATGTGATCCCGCGCTCCGGCGATGAAGAGCGTCGGCACGTTGATTTTACGATAGCCTTCGCGATAATCGAACGTGCCGTCCTTGCTGACCATGCGCCCGGTCTTGATCCATTCGGCGAACTGCAGGGCCAGGCCACCGGAGATGTTCTCGATGCCGTTCTTCATGAGCTTGCGAATCACATCGCCGCTGACGATTTCCTTGTTGTAGACCAGTTCCTCGATGGGCGTGACGAATCGCCCCGACAGCGGCGAAACCACCTGCGCCCCGAACTTGAGATCCAGGACGTCGTTCATCCAGGGGTGCCGCGAAAGGGCGCCCCAGAGCGTGGTGTGGGCATGGTCCAGTTTGCCGGGACCGGCGATGGAAACCAGGCCGGCGATGTCCTCATGGCCCTGCATTTGGCGCCCCAGAAAGCCGTAGGCGATCATGGCGCCCATGCTGTGTCCGACCCAGTTTACTTTCGTGGCCCCCGTGAGCTCGCGCACGCGCGCCACCACGGCCGGGGCGTCGAACTTAACGAAGTCATCGAAACCGAAATCACGATAGCCGCCCTTGTAGGAATGGTAGGACTTGCCTACCCCGCGTAGACTGAGCACGAAAACAGGATAACCGTTTTGCTTCAGGAAATAAGCCAGGCTGTGGCCCCGGTCCATGTCCACGCCGAACTTGTTCACGGCGATACCGTGACACAGGATCACGGGATAGGCGCCCGGCCGCGGATAACGCGGACGATGAAAGTGCATGGCGATATTCCAGCCGTCGTCCGTGTGGGCGTGAAAGACCTGATCGGCAATGTCTTCCAGACCGTAGATCTTCTCCCATAGATAAAAGAAGAAGGGATAAAAAACAACGAGCACCACCAGGATCGAGGCGATGACCAGCGCCGCGCTGCCGGTTACCACGGCCAGGACCATAATCAGCACGATGGAAGTGATGATATAGAACGGGTTTCTTCTTTTGGTGGGAGGCCCGAACACGGCGATTACAGTTTTCGATGGGACCGGAAGCCGTCAAGTATTGCTCCGGCCTCGGGCAGGGCCCGTACAAGCAAAAACCCGGCGGACCGGGTTCCTTAAAGTCTCGCGACCCTGTTTCGCGTCTATTCCCCCGCGCGATTGGGTCGGTTTTAGTATTTTTCGCTAACTCTCTTCGATTTTCTCTTTTTTGTTTTGTGTGTTTTTCGCTGTCTCTATCTGTATTTTGTTTCTGTTTTCTTTTGAGTCTCTTCTTTCTCTACTTCGTTTTCTATATTTGTCTCTATTTGAAGTTTCTATTTCTGTGTTTTTGTGTGTTTGTATATGTTCTCTGAACTCTTCCCGGCCTGGTTGCTTTCCCCGCCGTTGCTTTTGCCATTAACTAATGCACATTCAATGCCATCTAGTTCGCCGAGGCGATTTTTCGGGAAATTTTCGTGATTCACGCCAATTTTTTCCGCCTCGATGGTTCAAATCGGCCCAAATGGCGCGAATGGTGTCGGAAGTCCTACATTCTTGCCGGCCCCAGACAGAGATAGCCCCAGAATACAACATAAAGGAGCGCTCTGACGTCAAAACCGAGTGCTTACCAGCAATCAATGCACCGAAAAAGGGCGTTGAACGTATTGTAAAGTAGCACGAAGGGCGTATGTCATGGAGCTGAATCGCGCCGTAGGCCGATGAGCCGGGCCTTAATAGCCCGAAAGATAGCGATGCTTACGGCCGTCGACGGTATAACAGCGGCCATTGGAACACATACTGGAGAAAGTAGAAGCCACGCCGCAGGAGGAACCCTTGATGCGGGCACAGGTTCGGCGAGCCCGCTTCCGAGCATTGAAGCTGTCCCCGCGCACGCACACCCAGAAACGCTTACCATTCTTGGTCCAGTCCCGGGAGGTCTGGCATTTGGCCGACACGGGCGCCGCGAAAAGAAAGAACAGCAGCGCCGCGCCCAGGGAAAATAGAATTTTTTTCATGAATGAATCCCCTATAACTTAAAACTCACCGTCGGCGAACCCCTGGTCAACGAAAAAAGAGCCGGCGCGGTAGAGAGGGGAAATCCCAACGAGCACGCCTTGCCTTAGCGCAGGCCCCGGCGCGCGAAACGAACGGCTCGGAGCATGCCGCGCACTTTATTGGCGACTTCCTCGCATTCCTTTTCGGGATCGGAATCATAGACGATGCCCGCGCCCGCTTGCAGATGACATGTGCCGTCCTTGAAGATCATGGTTCGCAGAATGATGGCCGAATCGTATTCGCCGTCGAAGTTAAAAAATCCCAGACCGCCGGCGTAGATCCCGCGACGAACGTTCTCCAGTTCGTCGATGATTTCCATGGCCCGAATCTTGGGCGCCCCGCTCACGGTGCCGGCCGGCAGGGCCGCTCGCAGCGCGTCGAAGGGACTGACGTCGTCACGCAAAATCCCGCGACAATTGGAAACGATGTGCATGACGTGACTGTAGCGCTCGATGACCTTGAACTCGGTCACCTCCACGCTGCCGGGCTTGCTCACGCGGCCCGCGTCATTGCGCCCCAGGTCCACCAGCATGATGTGCTCGGCGATTTCCTTTTGATCCGAAAGCAGATCCTCGGCCAGCGCCCGATCGGTTTCGGGCGTTCGCCCTCGACGACGAGTCCCGGCAATGGGGCGAATCACGACCTGTTTGTCCTGAATACGCACGAGAATTTCCGGACTGGAGCCGACGATCTTATAGGGCCCCGCGTTCAAGTAGTACATGTAGGGACTGGGATTCACCGAGCGCAGGGCACGATACACCTGAAAGGGCGGCACGCCCGCGTTGAAGCTGAAGCGCTTGGACAGCACCACTTGAAAGATGTCCCCGGCCTTGATGTATTCGCGAGCCTTCACGACCTTTTCGCGGAATTCCTCCGCCGACATATTGCTGGAAATATCCAACGACTTCTTGTCGACGGTGATGGGTTTCGGCTCGGGAACCACGGTATTGATGCGCTCTTCCAGCGCGTCGAGTCGCTCCATGGCGGCGGCGTAGGCGGCCTCCGCGGACGCGTGCTCGTCCAGGCGAACATTGTGAACCAGGCGTAGATTGCGCTCCACGTGATCCACGATGACCAGTTCATCGGTTAGAATAAAATAGGCGTCCTCTTGATCCACGGGATCGGGATTATTGTCGGGCAGGTCCTCGTAATAGCGAATGCCGTCATAGGCCAGAAAGCCCACGGCGCCGCCGTAGAATCCGGGTAGGCGCTCATCGCGCACGGGTTTGAGGCCCCGGAACTGTTCCTCCAGAAAGGCCAGCGGTTCGCCCTCGAATTCCTGGTCGGGTTGACCGGGACGACTGAGGCGAAAGCGCCCCCGGGTGCCGCGAATAATCGCCCGGGCGTCCGTCCCCAGGAAGGTGTTCCGGCCCAGGTCTTCCCCATTGACCACGGACTCCAGCATGAAGGAGTTCTCGGCGGAGGGTCCGCCCATGCGCATGAACAGGGAAATGGGCGTGGCCATGTCTCCCAGCAGGCGACGAAAGACGGGAATCAGATTCCCCTCCTTGGCCCGGTTCAAGAACTCGCGCTTGGTGATACTGATGTGACCCACGAAGACAGGCTCGCGGTCGGGCGTCCCGCTGTCCAGCAGATCGGCAGGCGTCCGAGCACGGCACGAACCCCGCGGGGCGATTCAGATCACATAGGTATCGATGCCGCGCAGGAGCAGATTGAACTGGGCCTCGATGGCTTCCTTGATGGCGAACGCCGGCAGTCCCGTAAGCACATTGAATCGCGCCAGCATCCAACCGATGCCGTCCCAGTATCCCAGACTGAGAAAGTAGCCCAGCTCCTGGTGCGAATACTTTTCCAGCCCTGCCCCCTTCGAGGCATGTAGAATATTCTTGGCGACCAGGCGACCCTTGCGCACGGCGGCCTGGGCCGACAGGGCGTTGAGTCCCCGCCCGTCGAAACGCGAACAATCCCCCGCCGCGAAAACGTTCTCCAGAAGCCCGCCTTCGAGACGCACGCGACCATGGACGTCGTTCTCCAGAGCCAGCGGTGCCCCCGCCACGCCCGGGAAAAGCAGGGTCAGCAGGGACGGCTCGCTCATGGGTTTGCCGTTGCGTTCCAGTTCCACGCGCTCATCGCCCTGGGCGATGTACTTCACGCCGGGCAGATACTCGATGCCCCGTTCCTTCATGCGCTTGACGACGTAATCATTGAAGCGCCCGGGAACGCCCCGC
>CAZGYS010000138.1:5585-12361 GCA_964530305.1 uncultured Leptospiraceae bacterium | reverse complement strand
CATTCCCAGGGGCATGTTTACGGTTCCCGCCCCGATGCTGGGGTTGTTCTGGGTAATGGAATTCGCGGTCGGTTGGCCCAACACGGAATCCGCGGCCACGTTACCCATGGTGGGAACGGTGGACCAGCGTAGAATGCGATTGTTGATATCACTCGTGGAAAACAAGGACGTGCCGTTGGAGGCGACGTCCACCGGCTGACGAATCTGAGACAGACTGGCTCCCGCGAAGTATTCGTTGGCCGTCGTCGTGGCCGGTTGGCCGACTACATAATTCACGGGGGCGAACGTGGTAGGCGTCAGGGTGTTCCAGACCATGACGCGATTGTTCAGTCTTGCCGCCAGGTAGATGCGACTGTTGGAGTCGGCCCAGATGCCCGCCGGTTCCGCCATGCCCTGCGAAAGGCTGGTGTTATTCGCCGTGGTATTGCCGAAGGCATTCTGTCCCAGAAGGCCCGTCGCGGTGGGGCCGTTCGAGGTCGGGATGGGATTGTAGTACACAACGCGGTTGTTCTGCGTATCCGCGACGTACAGGTTACCACTGGCAGCGTCGACGTAAACACCTTCGGGACCGAACAATTCGGTGGCGGTGGCGCCGCTTCCAGTGGGACCGATGGAGCCCTGTCCAATGGCGGCATTCGCGGGGGTGTTGTCGACCACGGGTAAGGAGGAATAATACAGAACGCGATTGTTACTGGTATCGGCGATGTACATCGTGGTACCGGTACAGGAAATACCATGGGGCGCACTCATTAATATGGCAGTCGAGCCGGGTGTATTCGACGTCGCGTTGGGCTGGCCGAAAATAAAATCCGCCGGTGTGTTGCTGGAGGTGGGAACGGAGTTCCAGCCCATGACGCGATTGTTGCCGGTATCGGAAACGTACAAGCGCCCACCGCAGACGGCGGCTTTGTTGGGGTTGTTCATCAAGTTGGAGCCGATGCCGCTGTTCTTGGTGGTAAAGTTGGCCTGGCCCAGCACCACGTCCGCGGGGATAAAGCTGGTGGTCGGTATGGTATTCCAGATGAGTACACGATTGGAGTTACTGTCCACGACGATGAGTTTCGTGCCGTCGGTGGCGATGCCCGTGGGTTCGTTCATGTAGTGGGCATTGACGGGCAGGGTTACTACCTGAATGCCGCCGGTGTGCACGTCCGGTTGACCCAGCACTACATCCGGGGCCGCGCCGGTGTTGGTGGGAATCGAATTGTAAATGAGCACGCGCTTAAGGCGATTGTCCGCGACGATCATTTTGTTGCCGACGGTCAAAACATCGGTGGGTCGTTGCATACCCAGTTGCATTCCCTGGGAACTGCTGGTGTTCTGCTGACCTAGCGCGAAGATTGCATTTTGAGGAACCGACAGTGCAATCAGCAGGTTGGCCAGGCTGCCCGCATTGTCGAAATCCGACTCTTCGAAGCGTAGGCAACCCGTCGCCGATGAGAAACCGACGATCACCGACAGGCAGAATGTCGTTGCGCGTAGCGCATGGGAAGCGAAGGACGTGAGCCTCATAATTTCCAGTCTCCGTTATTGAGGATTTTCGTCAACCTGGGTATTTTCAAGCGTTTCGCTTCGAAAAGTCTACTCCAGTCCAATCCGACTCATGGGAATGGATATAAGCCTGTGATTAAACGCGTCCGCGACGATCAGCCTTTCATCGTGTACGGTCAGACCGAAAGGAACATTTATACTGGTTTCGCTGATTCCCGATTGATTCGGCAGACCCGTGGAAAAATCGCTTTGACCCCAGACCAGATCCGCCGCGGCGTTGTTGGCCGTGGGGATGGAACGATAGATCATGATGCGGCTGTTGAACAGGTCCGCGACGAACAGGGCTCCATTGGAATAGGCCAGGCCCGCGGGAGAGAAGAATCCCTGGGCATTGGGGCTGCTCTGTCCGCCGTCCTTGTTCGTGGAGGTAAAATCCGTCTGGCCGATGACGATGTCCGGACTGACGCCATTGGTCGTGGGAATACTATTCCAGATCAAGACGCGATGCTGGCCTGAATCGGCGACGATTACCTTATCCTCCGCCACGAGCACCGATCGAAGTCCGTTTAGATTGGCCGCGCCGCCGGTGGTACTCGTGAAATCCGCCTGACCCATAACCACGTCGGCGTTCTGCATATTCGCCGTGGGCGGAGAGTTCCAGATGAGCACGCGATTGTTGCCGCCGTCCGTGACCATCACTCGCTGCGAATCGCAATAGACTCCATTGGGCCCGTTCAATGTATTCTGAGCGGCCGACCCTCCGGCATTCACCGCGATGCTGGTAAAGTCGGCCTGTCCAAGAACCAGGTCCGCGCCCGTACTGCTCGTCGTGGGGATACTGGTCCAGATCAGGACGCGATTGTTCTGCTGATCGGCCACATAGAGCCGGTCGCTCGTGGCGCACATTCCCAGCGGCATATTCACCGTGGCGGCGCCGACGCTGGGATTGTTCTGGGTAATGGAAGTTCCATCGGGCTGACCCAGTACGGAATCCGCGGAGACATTGCCGGTGCTGGGAGCCGCGGCCCAGCGCAACACGCGATTATTGATATCACTCGTTGAGAATAGGGACGTGCCGTTGGAGACGACATCCACCGGTTGACGAATCATGGAGAGACTCGCGCCGGCAAAGTGAAATTCGGCGGTGGTCGTGGAAGGTTGTCCGACTACGTAATCAACGGCGGCGAAGGTCGCGGGCGCCAGGGAATTCCACACCATGATGCGATTGTTCTGCTTGGCCGCGACATAGATCCTGCCATTCGCGTCCGCGAAGACGCTCGACGGTTCCGCCATGCCCTGGGACAAACTTGTATTGTTGGCCGTATTAGCACCAAAAGCGTTTTGACCCAGCAGGCCGATGGCCGAAGGGCCGTTGGAGCTGGGAATAGGGCTGTAATAAAGGACGCGGTTATTCTGCGTGTCGGCTACGTACAGACGGTCGTTCGTCGTATCCACATGAACGCCTTCCGGCCCGAAGAGCTCGGTGGCCGTCGCGCCGCTGCCGGTATTACCGAACGCGGTTTGTCCCACCGTCGCGCTGGCGGGTGCGCCCGTCGCGGTAGGCAGTGCCGCGTAATACAGAACGCGACTATTGCCGGCGTCGGCGATGAACATGGTGGTCCCGCCGCAACTGATCCCGAAGGGCGAATTCATCAAGGTCGAAGTAGCGCCGGGGGTATTAGCCGTCGTATTGGATTGTCCGAACACAAAGTCCGCCGGAGTGTTGTCGGCCGTGGGGATGGAGTTCCAGCCCATTACACGATTATTTTGCGTGTCCGAAACATAAAGGCGACCGCCGCATACCGCCGCCTTGGTCGGCCCGTTCATCAAGGTCGTGCTGCTGCCGGTGTTCGTGGTGGTAAAATCGGTCTGGCCCAGTACTACGTCCGCCGGAGTAAAACTGACGGTGGGAATCGCATTCCAGATCAGCACGCGATGGGAGCTGGAATCCACGACGATCAGTTTCGTTCCGTCCGTGGCGATGCCCGTTGGTTCATTTATATAAACGGCATTCGTGGGAAGGGGCGCAACCTGAATGCCGCCCGTGTGTATGTCCGGCATGCCCAGGGCTACGTCGGGAGCGGCTCCGGTGGTCGTGGGAATGGTGTTGTAAATTAAGACTCGCTTGAGGCGATTGTCGACCACGATGAGTTTCCCACCCACGGTGAGCGCATCGGACGGGCGCTGTAATCCGAGTTGCATGCCCTGGACGGTACTGGTGTCCGGCTGCCCGATGGCGAAAATCTGGGGCCCGGTAGCTCCGGCCAGGGAAAGGGAAATCAGTAGGTTGGCCAGGCCGCCGGTGTTGTCGAAATCGGATTCTTCGAAACGCAGGCAGTTGGACGAGACGGTGGTCAGTACCATTGCCGCCAGGAGCGTGCTAAATAGTGTGCGGTAATTCATGGTTCTTTAATTAGCGATTAGCGAATCTCTACAGTGGTTCTTTGCAGTGGTTATTTGTAGCAAAACTAGAGCTTCTATATATATTAGATTAGAATTTCCCCGAAAAGTTCTCTCTCAAAACCGGGGTCCGGATAATGAATACATATATCATTCCGGGCAATGGCTGTCCATAGGCCGAGCTGACCTACACCGATCCGCGCTTCAGGGCCTGCCACTTCAAACCACGCCCTTTATTATCAGCAGTAGAACCACATAGCGGGCGATTCTTGTCGACCAGACAATGGCCAGGAAAACCGATAGATTCATCCGAAAGACTCCGGCCAGGACCGTGATGGGATCCCCGATGATGGGCAACCAGGCCAGCCAGAGGGCGCCGGTGCCGTGCTGCTTGATACGGCGATAAGCCGAGCGTCCGCCCCGGCTCCGAACCGTTCGGCGCAATAGCGGTCCGCCCAGAAATCGCCCCAGATAATAATTCACGAGACAGGCCAGGCAATTTCCCGCGGAAGCCCAGAGCAGGGCGGCTCCCGCCGGCATGCCCAGGCCGACCGCCGCGGCCAGGGCCGCCTCGGAACTGAAAGGCAGCAAAGTCGCCGCCAGGAAAGCCGCCAGAAAAAGCCCGCCCGGGCCGTATTGGATGACCAGCTCCTCCATGGGTCATGAGTCCGAGCATCGCCTCGGGCCTCAACCGATTCCCCATGTATCCCGGTGCGTCCCCGAGGCTAAAACAGAGGCGTTTTGATTGCCGCCGACGCGGCCCGCGGCGATGACGTCCGGATGATTCGCGCCCTTGAATTCTTTACGCGCAATTTCTTCGTCTGGACCATTCTGGGAGGCGGGCTGGCCCTGATCTGGCCGGGGCTCTTTACCTGGTTCAAGGGTTTGTGGATTCAAATCGGCCTGGGCGTCATCATGCTCGGCATGGGACTGACCCTGAATTTCGACGACTTTAAACGCGTCTTTCGCATGCCGCGTCCCATACTTCTGGGAGTCTTTTTGCAATTTACCATCATGCCCGCGCTGGGCTGGTCCGCCGGTCGGCTCTTCGGTTTGCCCGATCACTACGCCGTCGGTCTGATACTTGTGGCATCGTGCCCGGGCGGAACCGCGTCGAATGTGATCGCCTTTCTGGCGCGAGCCAATACCGCGCTGTCCGTATCCATGACGGCCATATCCACCATGCTGGCCGTGGCCATGACGCCGCTTTTGACGGGCCTGCTCGCGGGCAGTCGCATGGAAGTGGACGTCATTGGTCTTTTTACGAGTACGGCGATGGTGGTATTGTTGCCGGTGACGCTGGGCGTGCTCTTGAATCGCTTCCTGCCCCGCGTGACGGAAACCTTGCGACCCGTCGCGCCGGCCGTCGCGGTGCTCTTGATCGTGATCATCGTCGCTTCCATCCTGGGCAAGTCGCGCGGCGTATTTTTGAAACTGGAAGAAGGCGGCGGGTATCGCATGCTCTTCGCCGTGCTTTTCTTACATGCGCTGGGCTTCGGTCTGGGCTACGGGCTGGCGCGATTGCTTTCAGGCGATGAACGCTCCGCGCGCACCGTGTCCATCGAGGTGGGCATGCAGAACTCCGGCCTGGGCGTCATTCTCGCGCGGGCGCACTTCGCCGCGAATCCCCTGGTAGCCGTCCCCAGCGCGCTCTCAGCCCTGACCCATTGCATTTTCGGCAGCCTGGCCGCGGCCTGGTGGGGACGGCGAAAGGTTGATGGAGAAGAGGTTTGATTCCGTGCCTACCTGACTTCCGCGGCCGAATTTCCTTTCCATGATCACTTGCTACTAGCACTGATCTTCTTCCGTGTATTCCAACCGCTTGCGAAGTCGCCGCAGATGACTGGTTCCCTGATCGTCCGCGCGCCCGGCGTGTTCGACTTCCTTGCCCAGGGCGCCGTTCAGTGATTCCAGAAAGCTCTCGATTTCGTCCGCGTCCATGTTACCCACGAGTCGCCGGGCGATTTTCGCCAGCTCGCCGTCCATCTTCGCGGCGAGCCCCTTGCCCGCGGCCGTAATTTCAAGCAGGGGCGCGCGTTTGTCGGCCGGGTTTTCCTTCAGAACCAGCAGTTGCTCGGTTTTCATGCGATTCACCATGGTCTGGATGTTCTGACGGGAAACGCCCGAGTGGTGGGCGATGTCCGAAACGCTCACTTCCCGGTCCGACGCAAACTTCAATATGCGATGCATGGGCATGGACAGGCCATTGGTCTCATAGGCATGACTGACCAGCAGGACCAGGTTTTCCGTACTCGTAAACAGCCTCAAAAATAGATCTTTCGCGCTCATTTTCGTTTCTTGATTGACAATTTGGTTGTCGAATTTCGGTTTGACATGTATATTGTCGAAATACGTGAGCGGAACGCAAGTACTATTCCGCCGCGCAAGTAAGGAGTACCAATGAACAATCCAATGAAAGCGAGCCTGCTCGGGCTGGGTCTGCTGGTATGCGTAACGGGAGCCTGTAAATCGGAAAGCCGTGTCAAGGGGCCGCCGTATCCCGGCGCTCCGATGGGGAAGGAGCGCGAAATGGACGTGAATCCGCGTTTGCAAGCGACCTTGAATCGCATGCACGGTGACGCGGGCAGCGAACTGTTTACGATCCTGCTGGGCCTCACCCGGGGCATTTTTCGAAACTTAAAACCCGCGGACATGAAGGACGCCTACATGGCCGTGGGCCGGGAGCAGGGCGTGTGGATGTACGACCTGGTAATGGAAAAGAAAGCGGTGAACATCGTCGAGTTCGGCACGTCCTTCGGCGTATCAACCCTCTACCTGGCGGCGGCGGCCAAACGCAACGGAGGCAAGGTCATCACGGCGGAAATTCTTCCGGAGAAGGTCAAGGTCGCCCGGGGCAATTTTCAAGAAGCCGGATTGTTGGAATA
>CAZGYS010000138.1:0-5575 GCA_964530305.1 uncultured Leptospiraceae bacterium | reverse complement strand
TTGCGCGAAGGCGATGCCATGCAAACCCTCAAGAGCACGCCCCCGGATATCGATTTCATTTTATTCGACGCCTGGTCCGAGCTTTACATTCCCTTGTTGCGTCAATTGATGCCGCGCATGAAGGACGGTTGCGTGCTGGTCACGGACAATACCAATTTCGCGGCCACGGCCAGGTTCGTCCGCTACCTGCGCGAAAGTAAGGATTTCGATTCCCGTCCGGCCCCGGTGGACAACATGGAAGTTAGTATTTATCGGAGCAAGCGCTGAATGAAGGGGACAGAGCGTGCGCGCCTTCGTATTTCGGGGAACTCGCTTAGCCGTTCTTCTCTTGTTCCATTCTATCTCGCATGGTTACGTAGTTGGAACTCAACGGAAACTCAAGGCGAGCCACCGTGCCGTTGTCGGTGTGATAGACGCGAAAGTTACGCGGGTCGAAGCCCAGGTCCTTAATTAAAAGCACGACCATGGCCAGGCCCAGGCCCTTGCCTTCGGTTTCATCGCCGAAGTGCAGGTAGAAGTCCATGATGTCCTTGATGCCTTCCATGGCATTGGCCAGCTTCGTGCGAATGCGCTTCTCTTCCTCGCGGAGGAGGCGCGCGTTGTTTTCCACGTGAATCAGCAGCCGTTCCAGATCCAGGTCCATGTCGATGGAAACGGTCAGCTTCAAATCGCGTAGCGCCAGGCGATACTCTTCCGTCTGGGTCTGAGTGTAATTCCGAGTAAAGGCCGCCAGGCCCTCCGCGTAGCCCTCGGGGTCGGTCAGGCTGTAGCCGTTTTTCTCGAAGAAGACTCGTTTCAGATTGGCCTTAACCGCGTTGTTGACCAGTTCCATGACCACGTTGAAGAGCGTCAGGGCAATGCCCTCGATATGCAACATGTCCTCGAGTTCGAACAGCGCGGTGCGGAGTTCTTCCTCGACATCGTCATCGATCATCTGCAGGGAGATGGATTTCTTGCCCGATGTGGTCATGCAACACCAGCCTGCCCGGCGGGCATTTATCCTAAAAGGAAAATTCCAGGCTTTTTTCATATAGTTCACCCGTGATATTTTGCCGGCCGGCTCCGGCCAGGTTCGGCCCATGGTCGAAAGACATGACCGAGATTATCCTGATTCGCCACGGCGAGACTGAATTCAACCGGGAAGGGCGCATGCAGGGCCGCCGGGATTCCGCCCTGACCGAGAAGGGCCGTGCCGAGGCCGCCGCCCTGGGCCGCCGATTGGGCGGTCTGCCTCCGGCGGACGCCTGGATTGTATCGCCCCTGGGGCGGACCCGGGAAACCTCCCGCATCATGCGGGAAAACATGAGCAGTACGGATCTGCCCGAGGAGCGCCATGCGCCCGAGATTCAGGAAATCAGTTGCGGCGAGTTCGAAGGCCGGCTCAAGTCCGAGTTGGATCCGGAATATCTGGGAAGAATCCAGGGCCTGGCCGACGTGCCCTATCCCGGCGGCGAATCCCTGCTGGACGTCATGGAGCGGGCTCGTCAATTTCTCAAGGATCCCGTCTTTAACAGGGCCGGGCGCATTGTGCTGGTCACCCACGGAAACTTCGGGCGAGCCTTCGGAGCGGCGGCCACCGGCCAGGGACCTGATTTCGCCTTGCGATGCGTACTGGAGAACACCGGCGTGTGCCGGTTCGTTTCGCGCACGCCGTCCAATGGCGGCGAGGCGGTGTCAGTTGAACAAGAAGGCTACTATTTGCTGCGAAGCTGGAACGACGTGAGCCACCTGGAGCAATCATCTTCCTGATCTGTCTTTCTGCTTTAAATTATTGAGAAACCCTGGTATGCGAACCTACTATCTCATCCGCCACGCCCGCCCCGAGAACGACGCGGTTTCGTTTCGCCTCAGCGGTTTTACCCGGGACATGCTGGGGCATGAGGACAAATCGCTTTCCGACCCGGGGCGACTACAGGCCGAGAGCGTGGCGCCCTTCATCAAGGAACTGGGCGTGCAGCGCTTGCTTTGCAGTCGCATGCATCGGGCCATGGAGACGGCCGAGATTATCTCAACCAGTACCGGCATCCCGCTGACGGATCGCTACGCCGAATTCAACGAGGTGGCACCCGGTCGCCTGCGCGGAGACCTTTCGCGTAATCTTCCCTTGCGCTTCTTGTTGTGGCGTGGATGGCCGCGCTTTCTTCGCCATGCCTTTCAGGGTTTCGCCTCGGCGATTCTAGGCGGCCTGTCCCTGTGGCAATGGAGCCGGGGGCGCACTACCGACGGCGACGACGTCGATGCAACCATGAAACGCCTGGACTACATGTTCCAGGTCCTGGACGAATGCAAGGAAGCGAACGTCGCCGTGGTCTGCCACGCCTTTCTGATTCTGCTGCACGGCTGGCGCTTGACGCGGGGACGCCCCCTGGCGCGCCTGCGCCTGCTGGGGGACATCACGAATTGTTCGGTCACGCGCATCGACGCGGACGGGAAGGGCAACTATCGCCTCAAGTTTTTCGCGCGTGACTATATTATGGGTCGCTGACGCCATTGGTCACTGAGGCCCGGCGCCGCTTAACGACGGAAGGCGCCTCGGCGGCTACCGATTGCGTTCGATCCAGGCCAGCGCGAAATTCGCTACTTCTTGCCAACCGGCCATGCCGGCGATGTAATGACCGCGCCCGGGGAATTCCTTGTACTCGGTAATGCCGGCCGATAGCTCGTATTCCGAGAAGTTTAAGCGAACCACGCTGGGCGGCACGGTGCGATCCTTCTCGCCGGCTATCAGGAGCAAGGGGCCCCGGGGTTTGCTGAAATCCAGGGAGGCGATTTTCTTATCCAATGCTCCCCGGGCCAGTCGCCGTGATGCCGGGACATAATGCTGGTCGTAGATTTTGCGTTGCTCGGCACGGGGGACTTCATTGGTAAAGGACCAGGCGAATTCCTCCTCGCTCAACATAATGGGTTCGTCGTCGCTTGCAAAGGGGCTGACGATGTGCCAGCTCGTTCGCAGGAAATCCAGGCCGTGTCGCGCGGCCGTCAAGGGCGAAACAACCCCATGGGGCGGCGCGCTGTCGAGCACTACGGCCCCCGCCGCGATTCCTTCGCTGAGAAAAAGCTGGGCTTGCATGCCGCCCATGGAGTGCCCGATGAGAATGGGTTTCTCCGGTAACTTTTTGATGAAAGCGCGCAGGTGGGCTTTGCTGTCTTCCAGGGTCAGGGCGGCAATTTTGGGATCCGGATGAGCCGCGCGCATGGCGGCGGGCTCCTGATCAAAATGAGGATAGGCCGGTGCATGCACGGTATAGCCGCGTTCCTCAAAGAACGTTTTCCAATGGGCCCAGGATCTGGGGGTCAGGTAGAGACCGTGAATAAAGACGATGGTCTTTGAATTGCCGATGCGCGCGGCATCCTTCGGATTTTTGGCTCGGCTCTGGAAGCCGCCGCAGGCCGTCAGGGCCAGTGCCAGCACGGCCGAGATGATGATTTTCTTATTCATCAGAGTGCTCCTTTACGTAAGTGCGTAAAGGATACAGCGGAAGGACAAAGAGCGGTAGGGCCGAATGGCCTATAAGGCGGAAGAAAAAGCGCGGAAGAAAACCGGGAAAGACGGAGCGAAGTCAGTCCAGCAGGCCGTTGCGACTGGCAAGCAGCGTGGCCGCCGCCCGCGAATTTACGCCCAGCTTTTCGTAGATGCGAATCGTATGATGCTGCACGGTACGGGCTGAGATTCCCAGCAAGTCGGCCGTCTTTTTGTTGGAATGCCCCACGGCAATCAGGCGTAAGACCTCGGCTTCCCGACCCGTCAGTCCGAAGCGATCTTGTCCGGCGCGATCCCGGCGTGGCTTCAATCCCGCCGCTTCCAATACAATTCGCACCGCGTTCTTGTTACGGCGACCGTCTTCCGCTTCCTGTATCAAAATGTTGCCTGCTTCCTCGATGGAATAAGCCGGTCGATGAGCACGCTCCGAAGTCATGGCCGTAAGGGCGTCGGAAGTCGAAAGCAGGGCGGCGGCCAGGGACATGTCGGTCCGGCGTTGATGATAGCCGCTTCCGTCCGGGCGTTCATGTACCTGGGTTGCCAGGGCGCATGGACCCGACCACGCGCGAACGCCCGCTAGAATGCGATCCGTGTAGTAGGGGTGTAGTTCGATTCGGTCGCGTTCGGGTCGCGTCAGATGTCCCGGCTTATCAATGGTTCCAGTGGAGACACTGGTCATGCCGATGTTCATGAGCAGGGCTCCGGTTTCAATTTCATCGCGCAGCTCCGCCGGCATGCCCGCGACTCCGGCCGCGTCTCGCGCGAGTGCGGCGGTTCGTCGCGAGTGGCCCATGGTAAAGCGCGATTTCAGATCCGCGAAATCGGCGAAGGTCTCGGCGCAACGATGGGTATGTTCGATTTCGTTCAGGAGTAAAAAACCCAGGGCTTCTTCCCAGACCGACGATTGATTGAGCAGTCCTTCCAATTCTCCGGACACGGACAGCAGTTCGCGGGTGAGGGCCGCATCCAGCTGAGTGCCGGCGCGTTTGTTGATTTCATGACGGGCACTTTGGATCCCCCCGCCGTCCCGGGGCAGCAGGTAATTGTAAGCCAGGTTCGCGGCCCGGGCGGGGAGTTCGATGGTATCGCCGTCCAGGCCGCGCGGTTCGCCTTTACCGTCGGCTCTTTCGAAGATCTGTTGGAGCGCCTTGCGCGTGGATGGGCCCAGCCCAAGACCGGCGCCGAGCAACTCGGCCGTATCGCACTGGGCGTTGACCATGTCCTGGAACACGGCCTTGCCCTTGAATGCCGCACGCGTGAGGAAGCGCAGGCGCGTCGGGAGGCGCTTGCCTTCGACCAGACGCGAGCTTCGCCTCATAAGCTCCAGGGCGTCGGCCGGATCCGCCCCGCCATAGGCGCGTTTGTATTGGAGGTCGTCTCCGGTGAGGTCGGCTTCCTCGGGAGCGTAAGCCGTGCATCCGAGAAATCGTAATAATGTAACCAGAGCTCCCCTGTGAATGACGGTTTCCGATTCGCCGCGATGCTTCAGTAAATGTCCCGCGATTACGGCGGCGCGCAGGGCGGTTTCAGGGGGATTGCCGTTGGCCAGATCCTCGGCCAGCGAAAGGGCGGCCAGAGTCTCGGCTATGCCCGGGTCATTGCCGACCGTGTCCATAAGCCAGTAAAAGCCGGCGCCTCGGGTGAAGCAAGTACCATCGCGGTTTTCACCGGCCGTTCACGCATGGATGCGGCGCTCTACTCCATCTCGAACAACAGAAAGGACATGTCGTCCCCGATGGGACTGTCCGCGGTGAAAGCCTCGAAAGCCGCCAACAGATCGGTGCGTGCCTCGGCCAGGGTGCGGTCGCGAGACGCGGCGAAAACCTCTTCCACGCGTCCAAGTCCGAACTCTTCCTCGTGCTGATTACAGGCCTCGGTCAAACCGTCCGTATACAGCAAGACCCGATCGCCCGAGAACAAGCGACTCTGGTATTCGCGATACATGTCGTTGGCCTCGGGCAACGCGCCCAGGAAAATTCCCGCGGCTCCCCAGGTTTCGATTTCGCCGGATTCCTTGCGGAGAACCAGGGCGGAGGGATGTCCCGCCGTGCCGTAGACCACGCGCTTGTTCTCGTCGATGATGATCAAAAAGGC
>CAZGYS010000137.1:4119-12367 GCA_964530305.1 uncultured Leptospiraceae bacterium | reverse complement strand
GGCCGCTTCCATGGATGGTTTCTTTTGCTTGATCTCGATGTTGACCCGGGCGAGCGGAAACTTATCCAGCACCTCGCCCAGGGTGGGCACCAGGATACCCTTGTCGCGAAAGGGATAGGTCCGCCCGCCGTCCCGGGTAAACATGCGTCCCGCGTCCAGCTTGCGCAGTTCGGCGAAATCGAGTTCGCGAATTAAAGCATCCCGTCCGGTTACGCGTTTCGCGTTTTTATCATGAAAGACCACGACCCGGCCGTCCCGGGTCATGCGAACGTCCAGTTCGAGAATATCGGCCCCGTTGGCGAGCGCCAGTTCATAAGCCGGCATGGTATTCTCGGGACGTAGACCGGAAGCTCCGCGATGAGCCAGAATCACGGGACAGGGACACTGGAAGTAATCCGACTTCAAGGGCGGCACGGATTGGACTTCGTCCCGGACGTAAATCCATCCGGCCAGCAGGACCAGAATCGCGGCGTAGATCATGCGCCTTTTTTTCCGCGGCGTCAGCCCGGTGATGTTTCCCAGATTCGGTTTGTCGGCCATGATCAACGGTTCGATTCGTCCGCGGCCCGGGCAATTCTTTTTAGATGAGCCCGGGCCGTACTCGCCCTTTCAGCATTCATCCGATATAAATAAACTTGCCGATTCCAATCGCCTCCGGCACCTGGAAGGACCATGTCCTTCGACGAAATGAAAAAGATAACCCGTTCCCTCTCGCGGGCGGTGAACAAGCTCTCCTTTTCCGATCCGGTGGAGTACGTCTACAATCCCCTGGATTACGCGTCCGGACCCCACGAGGAATTTCTACGTCGCTTCGGCTCGGGACCGCGCCGGGTGGTTCTGCTGGGCATGAACCCGGGGCCCTTCGGCATGGCGCAAACGGGGGTTCCCTTCGGTGAAATCGCCGCGGTGCGCGATTGGATGGGCATCAGCGGCAAGGTTAAGAAACCGTCCCCCGAACACCCCAAACGACCGGTGCGGGGTTTCGACTGCGCGCGGAGCGAAGTCAGCGGCGCTCGCCTCTGGGGCCTGTTCAAGGAGCGCTTCGGAACGGCCGAGAAATTCTTCGCTCAGCACTATGTTGCCAATTACTGCCCGCTGGTTTTCATGAGCTCCACCGGCGCCAACGTCATTCCCGAAAAACTCTCGGCCGAGGAGCGCGAACCTCTCTTCGAAATATGCGACGCCCACCTGGCGCGTTTCCTGGACGTGCTCGAACCCGAGTGGGTCGTGGGCGTGGGTAAGTTCGCGGAGAAAAAGGCGAAGAGCATCCTGGGGGATTCCGACGTTCGCGTGGGCAACGTGCTCCACCCCAGTCCCGCCAGCCCTCAGGCCAACAAGGACTGGGCGGGAACGGCCGTGAAGCAATTCAAGGAACAGGGCATCTGGAAGTGAGCCCCGGTCAAATCGCCCCGGCGCCTTCGGCGATACGCGCCCGGCGGGCACGCAACACTCCCCAAATTTGAGCCGCGGCAAACATACCCACGCACAGCGCGATGATCAGCACCATGGCCTTACCGGCGGCGCTGAACGAAATCAGTTCGAAGATTAAGATCTCCGCGCTTCCCAGTACCCACAGCACGTCCATGGCCGAAACCGTGTTGATAAGTTTCAGGGAAGCTTGTTCCCGGGACGAGACCCACCAGACGAAAGCGGCGAAGCCCAGCAGGCCAATCGCCAGGGCGGGTAAAACCCAGACCGGGGCATTGACGCCCAGCAGGTTCGCCATGGCTCCCGGAGCCAGAAGCAGGGGCAGACTGCTGAGCACGGAAAACGCGGCATTGGCTCGCAAGGCGCCCCGGATAAAACGATATTGTTCGGTATTCATGTTGTTTCTCCCGTTTTGGATTCGAGGAGAAAACTAACACGCGGGGGGCGGCGAGTCGCCCGGGGTTATAATCCTTTATGGAAAAAGAGGTAAGGATTTATAATTCCTTAGACCGCCTTATTCGCAAATGTCCGGCCCGGACTTATACCCCAGACTCCGGGCCCGGGCCAGCTGCTCCTTGCACGCGGCTTTATCTCCGCGCTTGTGGGCGATGTAAGCCAGTTGCCAGTAGACGATTGCATGGGTCGGCTCAAGCTCCGCGGACTTACGAAAATCGGCCTCGGCCCCGGCCAGGTTGTTCAGTTGACTGTAGGCTTGCCCACGCCGGTAATAATAGAAGGATTGGCTCGGTTCGGCCCGAATAGCTTTATCGTAAAGCGCAATCGCCTGCTTGTATTCGCCGGCTCCATGGGCCTGGTTGCCCGCCTTGTAAAATTCATTGTAGCGATTTTCGTCCAGGACGATGGCCGTAACGAGAGCGCCCGCCAGCAAGAGCACGGTTCCCACGAGCCCGCCGATTTTTACGCCGCGCGAAACCGAATCCGCCCCCGTCAGGAAGCCCAACCCCGCCAGAACAATCGCCAGTATACCCAGAACCGTAACGGCTACCGCGTCTTTGGGCAGGGAAGTGGTCGCGCCGGAAATGCGGACGTTCAAATCCAGGTCAAAAGCGATATTTATGATTCCGCCCAGGACGACGAAGGCCATCAGGAACGCCGCCATCTTCAACATGGCACTCAAGGTTTTCATAAGTGAAACTTGATCGGGTCGGGCAATTGTAAAGTACTTTAGCCCGCTGCATTCGCGAAACCAGTGAGGGCCGGCGTCGCGTCATTCGTCCCTGGTCCGCCGTGCAGGTTGAGTTCTCAGGACGCGGCGGCGCCCTGGCGAGCGGCTTCGCGGCGATACTCCACGGGAGTCTTGCCCGTAAACTTGAGAAAGGCCGCGTTGAACGAAGCGCGATTATTAAAGCCGACTTCGTAGGCGATTGAGAGTACCGTGCGACGGGGATCCCGCGCCAGCATGCGACGCGCCTCGGCCACGCGATATTCGTTCACCAGACTGGAGAAGGATTTATCCAGGCGATGATTCAAGAACTCGGATAATTGATGGGGCGTGATCTCCAGCGCCCGGGCCGTGTCCGCCAGGGTCAAATCCTCACGGCGATACAAATTCTCCCCTTCCATCAAATGCTTCAGGCGCGTCTCCAGGCGTTCCAGGGACATGCCGGCCAGGCGAGTCTTGCGGTATCGCGCGCCTTGATAGGCCTTGCGCAAGCGCTCCGGGTACTCGGGATGGCGGCGCTCGACGACGTACATGATGCACAGAATCAAGGTAATCTCGAAGGAACTCCAGGCCATGAAACGCCCGTCCACCAGGCGGCCCAGGGAACCGAAGACGATTTGGATCACGGCGCAGGCGATAAAAATATACGTGAGACCCCGATCTCGCGACGACAGTACATTGCCCCGGAGTTCCCGCAGGCGAAAGGCAATCAAGACGAAGTAGATAATGAGCGAAAGCGCGGCTCCCGCGGATACCGCGAACAGCAGGGGTTCTTCCCCGGGCAGGGCCCCGAACGCCAGACCCCTGCCATAGAGCATGGTCTTAACATTGACCGTTTCCCGAAAATACGGCGTCAACAGGGCGATGACCAGCGGCACCGGGAGCAGGTGCGGGAGAATGGGGCGATGGTTGCCTTCCGAATCGAGGACCAGGGACGCCGTTCGATAGGCCAGGGGGCCGAGCAGGTAAACCAGCGGCAGATCCCACCAGTACAGAAAAGTCAACGGGGCCAGGAAATCGGCATAGTGAAGCGCGTGCAGAAACTGAAGACAGCCCAGCAGCGCGAACAGAGCCGCCAGATGGACATGCAGGGGCATGCGGCACCGGCGGGCGATTTCCCCCGCGGCCAGTAAGAAAGCCAGGCCGCCCCCGAAAAAAGCAGCGGGAGCACCCAGGAGCATGCCGAGGCGCAAAGCGGATTCCAGGGCGGTCTCAAGCGCCAGGTGCAACATGGGAATCACTTCACTGATATACGGTACGGCCTGGGATTCGTCCACCAATTCACGCCCGGGATTCCGCAATCCATCGCCGCGGAATGCGCTGGACGAACCATGTGCCCGCGCGATTATCGGAGGCATGGGCGGCGTTTACATGGCGGAAGTCATCGCGGAGCGAGAGCTCGAGGTCACCGAAAGCGGGGGCGGCAAACGACGGGCCGTGGTGCGCATCGGCAAGCCGGTTCCCGACGCGGCCCCGGGCGGCGATTGGTGTTGTTCGGTTCAAATCAGCGGCCTGGGAGACGGCAAGATTCGCCAGGCCCATGGCCAGGATTCCTTCCAGGCGCTGCAACTGGCCGTGAAGATGATTCGCTCGCTCTTGGGTTCCCATCGCAAGCGCGAAAAAATCAAGGTTACCTGGCCCGCGGACGAAGAGGCGGAGACGACGCCCCCCGGAGCAATTCCCGAAACAACACCTCCGAAAGCACCCAGGAAACCACGCGCCGAAGCGCCCAGCTCGGAAGCTGATCTTGCGCGTATCGAGGACGAGGATAAGCGGCCCGGGGACGCGGCGCAACCGGCGCCGGGAGCGAAAGCGCAAGAGCAAGCGGAGCTGTATGATGATAAGTACGAAATCGAATACGAGGACTACGGCGATGCCTACCAGGACTAATTTTCTCACGCGCGTGCCGGCCATGCTTACCATGGCGGCGGCCTTGTTGCTGGCCCTTCCCGCGGACACGACCCGCGCTCAACGCAAGGGCAAGTCGGGGCCCAGCCGGGCGGAGATTTCAAAACACATCGCCGGGGAAAAGCCCGTTCGTCCCGGCGGAGTCAATCGCCTGCGTTGCGTGAACCTCTATGAACATCAGTTGAAAATCGCCGCGGGCGATAAACTCAACTCCCTTTCGCCGGCCATGCGCATGCACCTGCGATTGATGCAGTCCACGAATACGCGCAAGGCCCAGTTGAACTATTGCCTCAAGACGGTGAGCCGCGCCAATTACGACTGCCAGATGAAGGCCGAAAGCCTGCTGGATATTTTGCAGTGTCGCCGCCGGCATCCCCTGACGGGCGCCAACGCCAAAAAGACCCCCACCGCGGACCCCGGGCGCAAGGACCCGCCGAAGAACACTCGCCGCGAGGAACCGCCGAAGGTTCCGGCGACGAGCCTCAAGGTGAACGCGGCCGGTTGTTCCGGAGCCTACGAACACTTGCTGCGGGTCTATTCCCGCTCGGACCTGCTGTCCAATCGCCCCGACGCCGCGCGCCTCCTGCGTCACTGGAATTCGCCCGCGGCGCGACGCTCTTTCGCCAACCGCTGTCTGCGTGAATTTCAGTCCCGGGATCTGCGCTGCATTCGCACGGCAGTCGACCCCGTCGTCATCCAGGGTTGCCTGACCCGCATCGGACGCTGACGGTCCGGGTTTTCGGCTTAAAGGATTTGAAGCCGAAATCTTTTCGAGAACCGATATTGAACTTGCGGATAACGAGGGGCGATTTTTCTTCGTCCCATAGAACCGAACCATGAAGGCACACGGCTTCCAGATTCCCCACGCGATTCGGGCGCAGGCACTAGAGACCTCCGCTCTATGGCGCGTCGCGTCCGTCTGGCTGCGCAAGGTCAAGGCGCAACGGCCCGGGTCTTCATGGGGTAGCACGATTTGATTTAACCGAAATCATTCCTACTTTATTCCTGAAAACCGCGGGCAAGCAGCTCGCGGTTTTTTCAGGCCCTTTCAAGCCTTCGGGCATTCGCCGAAAACCACCGAGCCGCTCTCCCGCTACCGAGGAGGCTGGATATGGGAAACGACGCGAACAAGGAAGACGGGGACGGGACCGGGATAGCCGGTTTCCTGCGCTCCGGATATACACTCGTGGGCCTGGCGGCTCTTGCCTGGTCCTGGAAATCGATCCTGGTTAAGATGGCTTACGGATACGGCCTCGACGCCGTGACCCTGATGATCATGCGCACGACGCCCCTGGTTCCGGCTGCGTTTCTGGCGCTGTACATCAAGGAAGGCCGCGCGGGCTTTCGCGTGAGCTTCAAGGAGTTCCTGGCCATCGCCTTGATCGGGATCGTGGGTATCCTGGGCTCCATGTACTTTTCGTTTCGTTCCCTGGAATACCTGGACGCGTCCATCGCCACCTTGCTGGCTTTCGTCTATCCGGCCTTCATTATTTTAATCCAGGCCGGACTGGAAAAGCGCGTACGCCGCTTACGATTGCTGGCCGCGGCGATTACCTTCGGCGGTCTGGCGCTGGTTCTGGGAGGCGATTTGAATTCGGGGAACCTGTCCTTGACCGGCATCAGCTTCGGACTGCTCTGCGCCTTGTGTTTCGCCTTGAATAATATTCTAAGCGAAAGACTCATGCGGGGCATATCGCCTTTGAAGCTTACGGCCTGGAGCATGCTGATCATGACGAGTTGTCTGTGGATCATGGGCGGGGATCGCGCTTACCCCGCGGAACCCATGCCCTGGGTGCTTGCCCTCACGCTGGGCTTCGCCATCGGGCTGATTCCCTTCCTGATGTTCCTGCACGGGATGCGTCGCATCGGCGCGGGTCCCACGGGTTTGATCAATACCCTGGGTCCGGTACTGACGGTTATCTGGGCGATGATGCTGCTGGGCGAAAGCATGCAACGGCTCCAGTTCCCGGGCATCGCGCTGGTCATGGGCGGGATTCTGCTTCTGCGTCTTGAGGCGCGTCTGGAAGCCCGCCTGGAAAAGTCGACCCGTAACTTTCTCCCCGGAG
Source organism: uncultured Leptospiraceae bacterium (assembly GCA_964530305.1). GTDB lineage: Bacteria > Spirochaetota > Leptospiria > Leptospirales > Leptonemataceae > CAZGYS01. Next base: position 5,782 of record CAZGYS010000137.1, on the reverse strand, counting down.
CGTCATTTCGAACGGCGGACAAAAAACTACTTGCGCTTTTATATGTACCGGTCATAAAGAAGCGCGATTGAGGCAGCCATGGTTTCCGCGTCCAAGTTTGAATATCTTAAGAATAATCTCAATGAGATGGCGGAACTGTGCCTGGAGCAGGTTATTCAGCTCACGGACGCCCTGGAAAGAGACGACTATGAGCTGGCCGCCCACGTCATCGAGCGCGATGATCTGATTGACGAACTGGAAAAGGAAAACGACAACCTTTCTCAGAACGCGATTCTGGAAGCCGTCGCCTCTTTGAACGACATGCAAAAGCAGGCGGACGCGGAGGAGGTCGCCCTCAAGAACGATCCCCTTCGCTTCGCCCTTTCCGCCATTCGCATCACGCGCTACTTCGAACGCATCGGGGACAATGTGGTCAACTGCGCCCGGGCGTTTCGCAATGAAGCCATCCGCAAGGAAATCTTCGTCAAGGACCAGGACCTGTCCCAGATTCTGCCCCGGGTCGTAACCATCATGGGCATGGCCGTGGAATCACTGGTGGAGGAAAAGGATCGCTTTTACGGTTCGGTTCAGAAAGTCGAGGACGAGCTCGATCGACACGTCACCAGCTTTTATCATCGCTCACTGGACGACGACACCATGTCTCGCCGGGAATTCGCGGACCTGTATCGAATCAATACCAGCCTGGAAAGACAGGGAGACCTGGCGGTGAACATCGCCATGGAACTCGTGCGCCTCACCACCGGCCGGGACATCCGCCACCTGTTTCCGTCCATGTCGAAGTTACTGCATACGACCTAGGCATGCACCGCGGTTAATCACTTGCGACCACGCGGCTACCCGCTGAATTGACGCGTGCCCGAACTCGAAACTCTCATACAGTACGGGCCCTTCGCCGTGCTCTTCCTGGCGGGGATCCTGGCCGGTTTTATCAACGTGATGGCGGGCGGCGGTTCGACCCTGACCTTGCCCATGTTGATTTTCCTGGGACTGGACGGCGCCACGGCCAACGGCACCAATCGCGTCGCCATCGCCGTGCAGAACCTGGCCGCGGTGCGGGGCTTTCACTCCAGCGGGTTTTCAGAATTCAAGCAGAGCGCGAAGTTCGCCCTGTTTACCCTGCCCGGCGCGGTAGCCGGAGCATTGCTGGCGGTTCGCCTGGACGACGGCTTGTTTCGCAAAATCCTGGGCGTCGTGCTGGTGGGCATCGTCGTTTCGTTTTTCTTTTCGACGAAGAAAAAGGAAGACTCCGAATCGCAAGGCGAAACCCCGCGCTGGAAAACCATCCTGGGCTACGCCGCCATGTTCGCGACGGGCTTTTACGGCGGCTTCATTCAGGTGGGCGTGGGCTTCATTCTAATGGCCGTCCTGTTTCACCTGCTGGGAATGAATCTCGTGCGAGTCAACATGCACAAGGTCTTCGTGGTCTTCGTTTATACGGTGCCGGCGCTGGCGATTTTTATCTGGGCCGGGAACGTGTCCTGGTCCCACGGACTGACTCTGGCGGCGGGAAACACCCTGGGCGGTTTGCTCGGGGCGCGGATGGCCGTCCGGGGCGGCGAAAAGATCATTCGCCTGGCCCTCGGCGCGGCCATCTTGATCATGTCGACGAAATTGATCGGCCTGTGGTAGGCGTGTTCGTCGGCGAAATCGCCTGGATTAATCG
>CAZGYS010000137.1:0-4099 GCA_964530305.1 uncultured Leptospiraceae bacterium | reverse complement strand
GGTTACGCGGCGATTCGTAGGATTGCGGGGCTGGGACGCGCTGATGGGTTGGCTGTTGGCCACGCCCTTAACTTTCATTTTGCCCGCGGGAATTCCGGCGCTCACCAGATGATCATAGACCTGCCGGGCTCGCTTCGTGGAAAGCTCTCGCGTATACTCCGCGCTCTTACGGGGGTGTTGATTGGCGTGACCCACGACTTCCAGATAGTACCCGGCGGGAACCTTTCCGGCGATGGCTTTGATCACGTTCAGGTTGTTACCGAAGATACTACGGAAACGCGACTCGGACAGCTCATGGCGAAAAGGAGGATAATAAAAGACCGGCATTTCCTTCAACTGACCGCCCAGGGAAGCGAGGAGTTCGGACTGAAGATTGGCGGCGCGCTTGCGAGCGTCGGCCGGATCCGGTTCGGGAGCGGAGCGCTTCTTGACTTCGGGCTGGGGTTCGGCTTTAGGCTGAGGCGCGGGTTCTTTCTGGGGCGGCGATGAACAGTTGGCCGCGACCAGCATGGCGGCCATGGCCGGGATAGCGAGGCAGCGGAACAGAAATTTTGAGTATGTCATTAAATCCTCCGGGATACGATAATCGACGAAATATGCGGTATTTTCAAAAGCGCGCCCCGAATGGTCGAGCAGGTTTTTCCCGACTACTCCAGATACTGGGTCAGCTCTTCCTTGAGCTCGGGCGGTAATTCCAGCCCCCGGTTGATAATGCGTTCGTTGTATTTGTTAAATGAATGGCGATGGGAAATGGTCTTCAAGTAGGCGGCCAGGGCCTCGGAACTCCATTCCAGAAAACCGCTGAGCGATTCCTCATCTTTCTCTAACGTATCACAGTACTTGATGAAGAGTGGGCGATTCACGGGTCGCCCCATGGTCCGGTAGTACAAAAGGCGATACGCGCATTCATTGGTCACCGGATTCTCGGTTTCAAGAACGTGTTCGACGTACTTGAGATTCAGATTGTCCAGGAACTCAATATTGAACATGGCGTCCTTGAGTCTTCGCTTGAGCGCCTTGGTGATCTCGGTTTGTTCGAAGATCAAATTAGGACAGGACTCGGGACAGGAGCCGGAGTCCTTGTGCAAATCGCAATAGTGGATGAGCACCAGGTCCGCGTCCGAATAAGGCTCCACCAGACCGAAACTAATACTGCCCAGCAATTCGATCCCCACCGGATAACCCTTCTGTTTCAAATCGCGCACGGCGCCGCGAAAGGCCTGCATGCGTTTGATGGCGTCCTTGGTATCGTAATTTCGATAATTGTTTTTCAGACCCAGGTATCTTTCGATCAAACTGCTCATTGGTGCCAGTCTCGCCCGCGGGCTCCGGGGCGTCAAAATGATGAGAACTCCGCCAGAGAAAACTGATTAAACCGAAATTTTTACGAGTTTCCTTCAGTTTTCAATTAGGTATAACTACTGGATCCGGCCCTGTATTCCTTTATTGCAAGATTAAAATTCCGGCGCGGAACGAAATTCCGAAAAATTTCGGATTAGAGCGAACGAAGTCTTCGTCTAACTTAAAGACAATCACGGAGGCGATTCGCGCGAATGCACACATGCATAGTAGATCACATTGAGTTCCAGGACGATTGCAAGTATTGCATCCTGCAAAAAATCGCCTTGCTGGAAGCTCGCCTGCGCGGACTCAACATCGCCGAATCGAAATTAACTCGGCAACTGGCCGAGGTTATGTTCATGGAAATTCAGGAACTGCGCTTGCGCGTGGCCGAATTAACCAGCCAGCGCGCCCGCATGAAGCGAAAGAGCAGTTAAGTAACCGCCGGCCTGGAGCCGGCTTAAGCCGCGACTGACTTGAAAAGATACCGAGGACGAAAGGCGGACTACATGCCGCCCATTCCGCCGCCCTTGCCCATGGGATTGAGGAAGTCTTCTTTCTTCTTAAACTTCTCCCATTTCTCCTTTGCCGCGGGCACGAGCTTTTTCTCCGCCACGACCTCGACGATAATGCGGGGGTGCTTGCCCGCAAGCAGGACATCCAGGGGAATTCGCAGACGGGCTTCATTTACGGCCACTTTGTCCGCGGCACCGCCCATTCCGCCTCCCCCGCCGCCGGCCGCGTCTTTCTTTTCAGTATGAAACCAATCGTAAGTCCCGGCGGGCGCGATGATCTTCTTCGACTTGATCTTACCGGGACCGAAAATACCGATATTCACGCGCATGAGTTCGGCCATGCCCTTCATGGCACCGCCCGGCAACGGACCACTGCCGCCGCCCATGGACTTTTGAATAACCTTCATGAAGCGCTCGGTTGCTTTCTTCTTATCTTCGCTGATGTTCAGGGCTTGGTACCAACCGGCGGTTTTGGCCAGGGGAATATCGGCGCGAATAACCATGTCCGAACCCTTGTCCTTCACATCCAGCTTGATGCCTCCCAGCAGGGCTTTCGAGGCGTCCTCGAATTCATACCCCGTGGTCTTCATGCTCATATGAGCCAGTTGCTTACGACGAATCCCCTGAAAGTCGGAACGCTTTACCTCGGAATCCCCGAAATCAAAGACCATTTCGACGAATTCCGCCGTGCCGGATTTATCGGGAAAGATGTTGAAGTTGGCGCCGCCGATGTTGCAGGCCGCGACGAGCACGGCGATGATGAACACCCCGCTCAGTTCAAAATAACTACGGATGGATTTTTGTCCGGATTTCATACAGGCGATTCTCCCCGCGGCCAGGCCGCTTTTGTTTTGGACGTCCCCGGGGGCGCCTTTGTTCTCTCGTGACGGGCGGTCTTTGGGCGCGGAACCGGGCGATTAGACGCCCGCGCCCGCGCTGTGTTTCATTTCCAGATACTCGTCGTAGGTGCACATCCGATCTTCGCAGCCTTCCGGCAGAATCTCGATGATGCGATTGGCCACGGTCTGGGTCAGTTCGTGGTCATAGGTGGTAAAGAGGATGGTGCCCGTGTAATCATTCATGCCCTCGTTCAGGGCCGTAATGGATTCCAGATCCAGATGGTTGGTGGGTTCATCCAGAATGATGGCATTGGCGCCGGACAGCATCATGCGCGAAAGCATGCAGCGTACTTTTTCGCCCCCGGAGAGAACATTGGATTTTTTCATGTTCTCTTCCTGCGTAAAGAGCATGCGTCCCAGGAAACCGCGAATGAAACCCTCTTCTTGATCCTCGGAATACTGACGCAGCCAGTCCACCAGGGTCATGTCCGACTCGAAGAAATCCTCATGGTCCTTGGGGAAATAGGACTTCGTAATGGTGACGCCCCATTTAACTTCGCCCTCGTCCGGCTGAACGTCTCCGGACAGAATCTGAAATAGAGCCGTCTTCGCGCTGCCTTCTCCCAGGAAGGCGATTTTATCGCCCTTCTTAAGGCGAAAGCTCACGTTCTTGAGCAGTTGTTCCCCATTGGCGGAGTAGGAAAGGTTCTCCACGTTGAGGATGTCGTTGCCGGCTTCGCGCTCCGGCTTGAAATTAATGTAGGGATACTTGCGCGATGAGGGACGAATGTCGTCCAGCGTCAGCTTATCCAATTGCTTCTTACGAGATGTGGCCTGGCGGGCCTTGGAGGCATTGGAACTAAACCGCTGAATAAAGGATTTGAGTTCCTTGATTTTATCTTCTTTCTTTTTGTTTTCGTCCTTGCGCTGCTTCAGAACCAGCTGGCTGGCGTGGTACCAGAAATCATAATTGCCCACGTAGAGATGCATCTTGGAGAAGTCGATGTCCACGATGTGCGTACACACTTTATTCAGAAAGTGGCGGTCGTGGGAAACGACCAGGACCGTGTTCTTGAAGTTGAACAGGAATTCCTCCAACCACATGATGGACTTTACGTCCAGGTGGTTGGTGGGCTCATCGAGAAGTAGAATGTCCGGATTGCCGAAGAGGGCCTGCGCCAGCAAGACGCGAACCTTGATGTTGTCCTCAAGTTCGCTCATTTGCTTTTCGTGCAGTTCCTCCGGAATCCCCAGGCCCGAAAGCAGAGTGGCCGCCTCGGACTCGGCTTCCCAGCCGTTCAGATTCGCGAACTCTTCCTCGAGTTCGGACGCGCGAATGCCGTCTTCTTCCGAAAAGTCGGGCTTCTCATAGAGATCGTTCTTTTCCTTCATGATCTCATAGAG
>CAZGYS010000136.1:0-12388 GCA_964530305.1 uncultured Leptospiraceae bacterium | reverse complement strand
ACCATGGGTATGATGAGAAAAACCAGGGGCTGCTCGTGTCCGGCGGTAATCGCGGCCCCACCCGCCGCTGAAAGTAGTATCGCGGCGATGGTCACCTGGTTCGGCGTGACGCCCCATCGCGCCAGCAGGCGAACCAGCGGACGCAATAGATTCTGAAAAGCGGGTTTGATCTTGTACAGGGTCATGGGAACCTCCTCTCGTTCAGCGTTGGTAGGGATCGCCGCCCAGCGGGACGCGACGCGCGGTCGGACTGAAGCGACCGTGTTCCAGAAAATAAAAAATTTCGCCCGAGATTTCGCCCAGATGCGTATACATCTGATCGTGATTCAAACGCGTATGCATGAAATCATCATGAGCCTGTTTGAATTGCGTGGGCGCGAAATTCAGTTTTCGTCCCCGGTACTTTCGCACCAGTTTGCGTTTGTTTTTCATGAAGGGCGTCGCCGAGTTCTCGATGATGAGTCCCACGCGAATCGCCCGGTGCTTTCGCATGTCGGCGGGCAGGGGGCGATAGGACGTGTCCTTTATTTCGCGGACGATGGGCCCCTTCAATACGTCGATGACGAACGAAGGATACAAATCATGGGACGCGGCGGGCGCCCACTCCTGAATGGGACTGCGGTCATAGATGACGCGACCAAGGTTCGGCATGGGGTATTGCCGCAGGTAGGCATTCAAGACGCGCCCGCCCAGTATATAAGTTATGAAATGTACGCGTTCGTATTCGTGGGCCGCGGTTTGTGTTAGGACCCGGCGAAGATTTTGTACATTGGCCTGAACGGACTTCCGGGACTGGGCCGGCAGCAGGACGTCGTAACCCTGCTCTCCGGCCGTGCGCGCAAAGGCGCGAATACCCCGCGCATGGGCCGGACCACCCAGGGGACCCGGCCCGTGAATACCAACGCCGGGTAAAATGACCAGCGCTTGCCGGGCCGGTCCATGGACCCCCCGGGGCGCCGGCTCCACGGAGCAAACCTGGAAGTAGGCGCAATTGGCCATCCAGGCGCCCAGGCAAGTAAGCAGGGAAATCTCCAGTATTCGTCGAAGCCATGGAAACATATTCGTACCTCCGAATGCCCCTTGAGCAAGGGTCGTGCCCGCTGGGGTCTCGGGCGGGAGTTTACGCGCAATTCCGTCTCAAATGCCTTGAATCGGCGTTTGGGAGGGTTTCAGGGCGATTCGGGTATGCTCGCGTTCCCGGCGTCCAGGGTGGAGTTCCTACGGAACGGAGTGTTTAGCGTCAAAAATTTTGACACCAGGGCGTGAATTCGTCGGATTTCTTGACGCTCCGGCGATTCTTAAGTGGTAATTTACAGTATACAAAAAGCCTCACGACGGTTCTTCTTTCCCAAATATGCGTCCCACTTTCGTAATAATCGCCCTGGGCCTGCTGGTCACGGTGTTCGCCGGATCCCTTCAGGCGGATATTGTTTTTCTGAAGAATTCACGTTACTACAAGGGCAAGGTTACGGGACAGGATTTGAACAATGTTCAATTCGTCACCAATGGCGGCTTGAAGCTGAACATCGCCAAGAGTCAGATCAAGAAAATTCTCTATATACCGGTGGATCGGCAGGCGGAGTTGGACCGGGAGGCGAAACAACGCGCCGAGGAACGCAAGCGACGAGAGCGAGAAGCGGCGGCGCGACGTCGGGCCCTGGAACGGGAGCGGCTTCGTAAGCAGCGAGAAGCCGCGGAGCGGAGGCGCAAGGCCGCGGAGGAAGCCCGCAAGAAACGCGAAGCCGAGGAAAAGGCGCGCCTGGAAAAGAACAAGACCCGGCGTAACGAAGCTCTCTGGCGTAGCGCGATTCTGCCCGGTTGGGGCCAGTACTATCTGGGCGCGGAAGATCGCGGTTATGCCCTGGGAGGCGCCGCGGCCGGCGCGTTCCTGCTCTGGTTCTTTTTCGACATGCGTTACAACGCGGCCGTGGCCGAGCACGAGGAAAATACGACCCTGGCCCTGGCCGGCGCCAACAATACCGCCCTGGCCGCCGCGGGTTTCGCGGGCGCCCAGTCGGCTCAAGCGGACGCGGACAAGAACGGGGTCTGGGCTTCGCGCTTCTCCCTCATTCTGTTGGGCGTCTATCTCTATAACTTATACGATGTGTGGTTCAACTACACGGCCCTGACCGGGGAAGTAGCCTCGGACGCGCGCGAGTTCACTCGTCGCGGCGGCTTTACTTTCGCGCTGGATCGCCGTCCCGCGGACCATAAGCGTTTGAAAGGCGATGAAGATCGCTTGATGTTTTCCTACGGGATTCGTTTCTAAAAAAAACAGGCCCCTGTTACGGGGCCTGAAGACGACTTTCCTTCAATCCGACATCCGATCAATTACGCAGATATTTCGACTCGTAGGCGATTTGCAGAAACTTGCGGGCAACGCGAGCGACGATGTATTTCATGCTACCTTCCCATTTTCCGTCCACAAGTCGGCCCACTAGTTTTCCCTGTGCATGGGTTAGAATGGAGGCGCCGATACCGGCCTCGGGACTACCCGTAAGTATCGTTATGATGGCCTTGTTTACGGGCGCCGCCATTTGTCTCCAGCCGCCGCGCTTGATCTTGATTTTCATACTGTAGAGTTTTACGCGGCGTTGTCCCTTGCCGTCGCGAAATAGCTTAACCTTGAAGGAATAGCGGATCTGATCGTCCTTGCGGAACCGCAACAGATGAGACATGCTGCCTTTGCAGGTCCATACTACTGAATTACTGTAAACCTTCATACTGCGATAGAACGGCTTAACCCAGAATTCGTGCCCCTTCTTGCTGACTTTCGCTCTGTATTTCTTACCTTTCTTCCTTAACTTCCCGTATTTCAGGGCATAGGGGACCGCGCATTTAACTACTTTTTTCCCGCAGTCTTTCTTCGCCGCCAGCGGAGTGAAACCCGTTGTCAGGATTCCCAGGGCCAATGCCCCGCCCGCGATGTTTGTGAATTTTCTCATTGTTAACCTCCATTTTCGCCGCTTGGCGGCGGTCGGTTTGTATAACGCTTTTTGATGTGAGTCAATTTATTTTGTTCGAATTAATTAAAAAAAGTTAGCGTATCCTCGAAAGGAGGGAGTTCGTGAAGGGCTGTGTTCGGGCTTATCCTCCTAAAGTAGGATAAGATAAATTTTTTAATGTAAATTCGGTGTTTCTTGTTGACCGATGATTCGTTTTATGTTTGTCTTCGCCCCCGTAAAGGAGTGGTGAAATGTTTAAGGCGAATCGTGGATTGCGCATAATATTATTTCTGGCGCTTGTCGGGTCCCTGGGATGTGAACGACCGCCGCGAAAAATCTCCATGCCGATGGTGATTTTCGCGCCGACCCGGGCCGTGCTTACGAGAGCCGGCGTGCCGATGTCGCCGAAGGCCGGTATGCGTCTTCAGCCGGGGGACTCCGTATTCGCGGGAAACGGAGGTTTGGATATTCAATTCGGAGTCGGCTCCGTCCTTCGGCTTCGCAAATTCGGAAGACTGAAACTCTTGCGGCGTGATAAGTCGGCAACGCGTTTTGAGCTACGGCAGGGCTCCCTCATCATGCGCGTGGAGCGAGCGTCCGCCGGAGAGGTCGTAGAACTGGCCACGTCGAGAGCCGTGATACGCGTACTCGGGACGACTTTTTCGGCTCGGGTGGATGAAAACGGTGAACCGCGGGTGCGCGTTTACGCGGGGCGAGTGGCCCTGGTGCCGACCGGAGGAAGCGAGCCCGGGCGCAAACACCTCCTCAAGTTAATGTCGCAAAAGGAAATTATTCTGGATGCCGGTCAAAGCGCAACCATGGCGCCGGGTTTTCGCGTTGCGTTGAGAAAGTTGCGTCTGGCCTCCGAGGGAGAAGCACGAGGGAAACGAGAGGCTCGCCGAGATTTCATCGAACCCAGGAATTTACCGGTCGCGTTCACGAGCGAAAAAATCGCCGGAGGCACCCGGGGAGAGCGGGAACGGGCGACTCTCGTTACTCTTAACCATGAGTTCTTTCGCAACGAACAAAACGACCATGGCGCCGAGGTAAAGCAAGCCTATCATCGAGAGTTAAAGCGAGCGGTCGAGCGGATCCAGGCACGCGCGCGGGACAAGGGGCATCGCACTCGAGCCGAATTGCTACGCGTCTACGGTCTGCTGGAGCATGTGCGCCTTGCGGATGCTTCCACGGTTATCGGCGTCATCTTCGCCGATGCCGGGCACTTGTTGCTCATGGAAACGGAAACCGGCATGCGTAAACTGGAAAAGAATAAGATCACGTCCGTTGATTTTATTGATGGAGAAAAATGAACGCGGCTCGCGGTACTCTTTCACGGGCCTTCCTGCGGGCGTGCGTTGTTCGGGCCCTGGCGGCGGTTTGGGCCTGGTTCGCGTACGCTCATTGCGCGACCGGCCCGATCATGCGCGAAGCAGCGGACCCTTTCCCTCGTCGGTTGCTCGGACACCAGGTATTCAAGGTCTTTCGTGAAGACAACATGCTGGGCTACACTTTTCGAGATCCCGCCAATCAAATCTTTTACATGAAATTATGGACCGGAAAGGAGTCTCGCCCGGCCGGTAAGGGCGAGGATCGCATCCTGAATTTCGACGCGCGACAATTGGCTCGCCTACGGGCGCGCATACCCGGGCTGGGCATCGAAGCCGTCGGCGGCGGAGATACGCGTTATCAAGTGGTGCTGCGGGGCCTGCGCGTGCATGAGCTGTTGGTGCCGGTTTTGGAGGCGGAGCACCGCGATTCCCCGGAGGCTCGGAAAGCGCGCTTCATCGGTTCGATTTTGTCGGCGCGAGAGATCGTCATTCGCGCGCGAAGCCATTCGACTCAACTGGTTAAAGGTTCCGCGGCCGCGGTGAACGCCTCCGGTCATAAGTCCGTGAAGCAGGCGGGCGTTGTCGGGGCGCGAAACGTTTTCATCGGATTTCGTCTCATCGAGCCCCGCGCTCGAGATCTTGCTCGGCGAGCGACGGACCCGGCGGAGGTGCGAAGAGTGGCCGTCATGGATATTAAGAATCAGACGCGGGACAGCGAGCTGGAGTTTCTGCGATTCACATTGGGTCATAAGCTGGAAGCCGCTCTTCAGAGCTTGCCGCGCTTTGAAATTATGACGCATAGAAAGAAGGACGCCAAGTATCATATCAAGGGTAGTTACCGAAAGATTGGCGATTCACTGGTATACGTTCATCTGGTCCTGGTCAATACTTACAACAGTCGCTTCGTGGGTAAGCCCCTATCGCGCGGAGTGCGCGTGCGCACGGCGGATGATTTGTATCGTTTACAGATGGAGCTCGTGCGCGAATTCATTCGCCCTCTGGGGATCGTATTAAATCAGGGGCAATTGAATTCGCTTGAGAAAAAACTGCGTCAGACGCGGAAGCTGGAGCAATTGCGATCCTACTATCGTTCCTGGACTTTCTTCGGTAAGGGGAAATATCGACGGGCTCTGCGACGGCTCGACCAGGTTCTGGAGAAAGAGCCCGGTTACCTGGATGCGTTGCTCTTGCGAGCGGAGGCGCGAAAGCGTACCGGTGATCTCCAGGGTGCCCTGAACGACCTCATGTCCGCGCGTTCCATCGCCAATCAGACGGGAGATCGAGTCAGGGAATTTTCCGCCCTTCTGCGTATGTCGCGCATCTACATTCAAGCGGGGCGTTATCGTCGGGCCACCGGATACGCGGATGCGGGTTTGCGAATTGCGCGTGAGCTCTATTCGGATTCGCATCCGGAGGTCGGGCGAGCCCTGCACGCGGCCGGTTGGGCCTGGTGGCAGCGTGGTAAATGGACCGCTGATGATAAAGCGTTGAAGAAGGCCGGAGCGCTTCTAGAGCAGGCCCGTGAAATTCTCGTAAATAAATTCGGCCCGGATGACCCGCGGCTTGTAGCCTTGAACGGGTCACTGGCCCACATGAAGGCGGCTCGGGGCGATTTGCGATACGGGTTAAGGCTCTTTTTGAATAATATTCGCATCTTGCGCTCTCTACGCGGAGAGGAACATCCGGAAACCGCGGCACAGTATCTTAATCTGGGGCAGCATTATACTCGCCTCAAGCAATTCGCGCCCGCTGTTCGAAATCTGCGTCGCGCGCTGGCCATTTATGAAAAGGTCGAATCGCCCGCGGCGAAGGTGGCTTTCGTCCGTTCTGAACTGGCGGTTGCTCACGCGGGCCGAGGCGAATACGATCGTGCTCGTGAACTGCTGCTGCTGGTTTGTTCCGTGTATGAAAAAACCTACCCGGCGCGTCATCCGCGGCTTTTGAATTCTTATGCGTGGCTCAGTCATGTATACGGGAAACTGGGAGATAAGGTTCGCGCGCGCGAATACGCCGGAATGGCCGGAATGGGGGCGAAACCGTGAGAAGTTTTGTCCGGATACCATTGCTGACCGTTCTGATCGCTTTTTCTCCAGGGTGGGCCGACAAGCTGATGTTAAAAAACGGACGCGTCCTGCGTGGAACCATCACGGGCGTATCCGAACGATACTATACGATTCGCGCTTCGTGCGGTTCGGTTCGCGTCGCCAAAAAGAAGCTGAAGCGTGTTCTCTATGATGCTCGGAGTCGCCGCGTGCGTCCGTGTCGAAAGCACGGCAAGAGGCCCTCCCGGGTTGCCGTTAAACGCTCAGCGAAGAAGAACGTTGCCGGGGAATCGCGGTCGGTTGCGGAGCAGCCTGCTCGGAAAGAACATGCCGACCCGAAAACGGGTAGGGCGGATGACCGTCCTTCGTCCGCGAAACCCCTGGTCGCCCCGGCCGCGTCTTCGAAGGCGGGAGCACTTGCCGCCGCGGATTTCTTGACGCGAATTCCCCGGTTGATTCCGCGAGGACGCGAAGGGGCTTTTTGGCGCAGCGCCGCTTTGCCCGGCTGGGGGCAGTTCCATGATGGACGAGAAGTTTACGGTTTCGGCATCGCGGGCGCGTTTGTCGGGCTTTTTGCCTATCATGTGAGCGAAGGGCGCCGTTTGCGAATCCTGGAGCGGAGTTTCGCGGATCCCTTGCCTATTTACGCGCTAAATGAATTCGCGGGAAGCTCTCGCTTGCCTTCTTTTCTGTATTTACGCGGTTTGCGGGAGGCGGCCAATCGCAGGGCCGCTTCCATGGGCAATGCCGCCCGGATGCTGGCGGCCCTGTATACCTGGAATCTGTACGACATTATTGATTCGAGTCCCGCGAGCGTGCGAAAAAATCGAGAAGGATATTCGAATTCGTATCGCCTGGCGATTTCACCGTCGCTGACTTCCCGCGGAGGCGGAGTGAGCGTGGAAGTGTATTTTAAGTTTTGATTCCGGGCGTCGATGGCGCGCGAATCCATCAGGAGACAATAAATGAGAAAAGTCACACCACTCTCGGCAATACTGCTATGTTTGATCCTCGGAGGCGATAGTGCGTTGGCGTCCGGTGATTGGGCGAAGGCAAAGCAACAAATCGAAAAGTATCGTGCGCAGGGGTGTCGCATCGAGCGCATTCCTGATACGCATCGTCCGAGGTTTATCTGGGCGCGATTTTTCGTCGTAGCCGTATTTAACAACGCCGCCTTCAAGCAATATGCCGGCCGACTCCGTTATTCGGAGAATACGACGTTTCAGCAGATCAAGAAAGAAGCCGAGACGGGAGTGCGAAAACGTCGCTCGCTTAATATCGGCGCCAAAACCGGACGTTCATGGGAATACTTCAAGAGAGTCAAGTTCCGATTATACACACGAAGAGGAAATTGCCGGCTCAACCATCCCGCCTACTTACTCGACGGCAACGTGGTCTTTTTCCGCCGAAGTATTTTCATAAAGGGAACAAAGACGGTGAAACCATTTCATGCGGATCGACGCTACTGGGTATCCGCCATTGCCCATGAAGTGCTGCATGCAATGGGTTTTGTCCATCTCAATCCCGATTTGTGGACTGATGCACAGCAAAAGGCGGCCATGGCCGGCAGCGATGCGATGTACCAATCCTATGAAAGTAATCTACATAGGTCCGTACCCTGGTATGTGGATTGTCTGGTTAAAAATTTTTATCACCCGCGCTTAAATGGAGTCCTAACCCACACGATGGTGGACGGTCCGACCTTCAATCGCATGAAAAAACTTACCAGGCACTGGCAGGGCGGGCCGCCCGGCTGGAAAGAGAAGCAGATACTGCGTTGGAAAAAGAAATGCCCCGGGCCGTGACCATGAATTCGCCTGAGAAAATACGCGGCTTGCCGGCCGGCGCGCGAATCGCGCTGCTTGTGATGTTCATGAACGTGGGGAGCATGCATTGTACGCGAGAGGCTCGCCTGGAGAATCCCTGCGACGCGGAAAGTACGGCCGGACTGGCATTGCTTTCGACGGCGTGCGGAGGTTTGGCCGTGGACGGGAGTACGGGAGGTTCCGGGGACTCAGGTTCAGGCGACTCGGGCTCGGGTTCCGGTGACGCGGGCGGCACTCAGCAGTACACGATCGGTGTTTCCTTGAGTTACTTGAGTGGGAGCGGCTTGACTTTGTTGAATAATGGAGGCGATGCCCTGAACCCGGCGGCGGATGGTAGTTTCAATTTCGCTACGTCTGTCGCCGACGGCGCCGCCTACAATGTTACGGTGGGAACGCAACCGACTTCGCCGCGTGAATACTGCCATGTGATCTCGGGTTCGGGCACCGTGTCGGCGGCGAATGTTACCGGTGTTCAAGTTTACTGCTTTCAACTTCCTGATTCGGGTCAGACGCAATGTACTCAAGACGCGGACGCCCGCGGTTCTTTCAGTACCTGTCCGCAAACGGTGACGGGGCAGGACGGCGACTACGTCGATACGCCCGCGGCCTACGCGCCCGCTTTTCATGACGCCGGGGAAACCGTGCTTGAAGCTTCGTCGGGTCTCATATGGCAGAGGTGTACGCGCGGGCAAACGGGAACGGATTGCTCGGGCGGATCGGTCAGCGGCGCGACGCAAGCGACGGCTGTGAGCTATTGCGATTCTCTTTCCCTGGCCGGCCGAACGTGGCGTTTACCGACGGCGCGGGAACTACTTCTCATGAGCGACTATCAAGAGCAGCAGCCGGCCGCGAACACGACGGTGTTCACCAACCAGCCGAGCACGGGCAATTACTGGTCGTCTACGGCGTCCGTGCCGGGCGGAGCCGGGCAATACTGGTACCTGCAGATAGACACCGGTGATCTGGCTTACACATCCGGCGCATCTTCGTTTAATGTTCGCTGTGTATCCGGCCCTTCCATGCCCGCCTCCAGTTTCGCGGACAATGGCGATGGTACCGTAACCGATGCCGTGACGAGTTTGATGTGGACGAAGTGTGCCATGAATTCACCCGGCGCCCCCCACGCGAATACCACGACTTGCGCCGGGAGCAACGACGAGGATAAATTTGAAGTAGTCATTGGAGGGTGCGAAGGCATGAGCTACGCCGGACATACCGACTGGCGCCTGCCTTCCATTCGTGAACTGGCTACACTGGTGGACTTCAGCGCGAACTCGGCGCCCTACATCGACACAACGTTTTTTCCCAATACGGGTACTAGCCCGACTTACGCCGCGTCGACATCGGAGAAGCAGCAGAATAATCGGGCCTGGGGGATCCGCTTCAATACCGGAACACCGACCGTCCATGCGAAAATGGGGACGGATTTCGCGTCTCGCTGCGTGCGGAGCACGCCGTGATTTCCGGTTTGCGTGCCGGCTCGAAGTTCAGCTTGAGCCGAAGCCGCGGCGCCACGCTTCCGTTACGAGTTCCGCGCGACTCTGGACGTGGAACTTACCATAGATATGCTTGATATGCGTTTTGATAGTGGTTTCCTTAACATTCAGGCTGGAGGCGATTTCCCGCGTGCGCTTTCCCTGGATGACTTGCTCGAGGACTTCGCGTTCCTTGCGGGTGAGGCCCGGATCCCGGGGTTCTTCGCGAAGGGAACGCATGATGCGCAGGGCGATGGTCGGTGACATTGTGGCGCCGCCGGACATGAGAATTTCGATTTCGTCCAGAATGTCTCGCGCGTCCGTCTTCCATACACAGCCCATGGCACCCGCGCGAATTGCGCGAAAGATGTCTTCTTCACGAGCTGCCTGGGTAAGCAGAAGGATACGCGGTGCCGGCCGGAATTCGCGAGCGCGAGAGATGATTTCAACGCCGTCTTCACCGGGCAGCCGGAAGTCCACGCATATGAGATCCAGCCGTGGACGGGGAAATTCCTTGAGAAAGTCCTCGGCCGAAGACCAGACACGAACGCTTTGAACATCTCGGTGAGACGATAAAACTTCGCGAAGGTATTCACTGTAGACGGGTTCATCTTCAATCACGCCGATGCGCCAGTTCGTTGTCGATGGGTTAAGGGTGACGGTTTTCATCTGGGGAGTGTTCATTTTTTTGAATTCGGTCCTAAAATTTTTTTCTATTGATTCTCAACTATATGCGCATAAGGATTGAATGTCGACTGAATTCCATCAGCATGCCTCGGGGATTCCTTAAGTTAAGTTTGAAAATGTTTCAATGAATTATGGAAGCAGTGGAGATTGAGTTAAGATGAAAGACGCTATATTTTCCATGTTTGATTGGGCCGCGGATGTTCGCTGGAATCGCTCCTGGACCATGGTTCTTTTGCTCATTTTTCTGGGTGCTTGCGTTCCTTCGCCGCGCCGTGCCGTACAGCCGTCCATTGAAAAAGGTGTTCTCGACCTTCGGAGCTGGGACTTTCAGCGAGGCGGCATGGTGAAGCTTGACGGACCCTGGAAATTTTATTGGAAGACGTTCGTTCCTCCATCCGGCGGCCGATCGGTTAAGGCGGCCGGATCCCTGGCCGTCGTGCCGGGCATCTGGAATGATTTTCCCGTGCGCGGGGGCAAGGCGGGAGGAGACGGTTTCGCCACTTACCGGCTTGTCATAAAGAAGAAAGCGCAACCCGAATTGCTGGCCCTGCACCTGCTTGATATGAATTCCGCTTATCGAATGTACGCGAACGGCCGACTGATTCGTTCCAACGGCATCGTCGGTAAAAATCACATGAATACGAGTCCGGCCTGGCTCCCGGGCGTCGCCGTGTTCTCGGCGCAGGGAGAAACCCTGGAATTGATTCTGCATGTAGCAAATTTTAATCATCGTAAGGGCGGACCGGAGTATACCATTCGCCTGGGAAACCCGGAGGACATAAAACGCTTTCGAGAATACAATCTAAACTTCGAATTGTTCTTGTTCGGAAGCCTGCTGATCATGGGGCTCTACAACCTCGGTCTGTTCATGCTGCGGGGAAAAGACCGCTCGCCTCTTTACTTCGGCGTGATGTGCCTAATGATCTCGTTTCGCACCTTAACCACGGGAGAGAAGTTTCTTTATCACGTTCTGGAGCCCATCGGGTGGGAGGCCCTGGTTAAGATTGAATATCTCAGTTACTATCTGGCCGTGCCCGTCTTTACCGCTTTCGCCGGAGTCGTTTTCGCGTCTCGGTTTCATGCCGTAATTTTGCGCGCCGCCATCTGGATTTCGGTTCCATTCGCGCTGGTGGTGTTATTCGCGCCCGTGCGATGGTTCACCTATACTCTTCCACCATTTCAAATCTTTACCGTGCTCGTTTGCGTGTATATCATCTACGTCATGCTTCGTTCGATTCCGGACAACCGGGAGGCCGCGCTTTTGTTCTTGTTCGGGTTCCTCTGCCTTTTTGTAACCATCTTGAACGATATGCTGCACAATAATGCCGTGATTCGAACGGCTTTTCTGGTGCCCTTTGGACTATTTCTGTTTCTGCTTGCTCAGGCCTTTTTACTTTCGCGGCGCTTCGCCCGCGCCATGAGCGCGGCCGAACGGTTTGGAACGGAATTGGAAAGGCAAGTAGACGAGCGAACCCGGGAACTGCGCGCCGCCAATCGCCGCCTGAAGCGGGTCGACGCGGAACGCGTGGAATTTTTCACGAATATTTCTCATGAGGTGCGCACTCCGCTGACGTTGCTGCTTGCGCCCCTGCGCACATTGTTGGCCGAAGAGAAGGGCATGGTGGATGAAGTTCGCGGAACATTACTGATGATGGAACGCAATGGAACATCGCTGTTGCGCTTGATTAATAATTTGTTGGACGTGTCGCGGCTGGAAGCAAGCGAACTGTCCATACATCGCGCACGAGTAGACGTGGCGAAAATGGCCGCCTCCATCAAAGGGCAATTCGAGCCGGCGGCCCGGCGAGGGGATATTCGCCTGGAATTAGTTGTGGAGGGAGGCGATTTTGAAGCTCCCGTAGACGACGAAAAGCTTGAGCGAGTTCTGTATAATTTGATGGCAAACGCCCTGGATTTTACTGAGGAGGGCGAAGTCGTTCTCACCGTGCTCGGCAAACCCGAGGAAATCATCGTCAGTGTTCGAGATACGGGTGTGGGTGTGCCGGAGGCCGCGCGCGAAAAGATCTTTGAGCGATTTTATCAGGTGGACATGCCGGCGGTGCGCCGAATTTCCCAGGGAAGTGG
>CAZGYS010000135.1:4111-12428 GCA_964530305.1 uncultured Leptospiraceae bacterium | reverse complement strand
CCCCCCAGGGTATAATTATTGAAGTCCGCCCCCGTACCCGAAGCCAGCTTCGTATTCCAGCGAACCTCTACCGTGGTATTACTGGTCGAACCCACGAAGAGTACTTCCGGCGCGATTCCGCCTTCTCCGGGCAACGGAATCAAAAACGTACTGCCGTCTCCGCCGCCCGCTAAACCCGCCAGGGGACTGGAAGGCCAGGCGCCGCAGGCGGTCAGGCAAACCGTTAAGTTTAAAGAAAGCAAAAAGACTAATTTTCTCATGGAAACCATCTTATATATTATATGACGGTCCCGACCTGGTGGGAATTGATTGAATTACGTTAGGGAAAGGTGTGAATTCAGGTATAACCGGCCTACCAGGTTAGACCATCGTCCGCCGAACCCGCGAATTTCAGGTCTCCCGTGCTCGAATCGTAGTAGGAGATATAGACTCCTCCGCAATACAGCGCAATGGATGTATAGAGACCTAGAAAGTTGGCGGAATTGTCGACGGTCAAAACCACGGGCCAGGTCAAACCGCCGTCCGTGGACCTCGCGAACTTCAAATTTCCATTGGTCGCGTTATGGTAACTGATGTATACATTCGTGCCGTTGACGGCGATGGATGAATGTTCACCGACATCGTCGGTGCCGTCCACCGACAAATTCGTAGGCCAGGTCGCGCCGCCGTCGGTGGATTTAACAAAACGTAACTGCGTGCCGGTCGTACTATGATGACTGATGTACAGCGAACTACCGACGCGCGTAATCTCGTTATCAAAGCCTTCGTTTAAGCCGGCCGAAACATCGCCGTTCACGGGAAACGTCGCGCCGCCGTCCGTGGACGAGGCAAACATCAAATCGTCTCCGGAAAACCTGTAATATGAGCTATAGACCGTCGTCCCATCCGCGCTCAAATCACTGGAGCTGCCGGAATTCGTCCCCAGGACGACGGTGGAACCGGGCCAGGTAAGGCCGCCGTCGGTGGAGACCGAAATACTATACCCGCCGGATCGCCGATACGAAAGATACGCATTCGTACCGCTGATGGCCAATGACGTCTCGGCCTGCGCCACACTTGAGCGAACGACGACCGGCGTCAGCCAGCTGGTTCCGCCATTGGTGGAACGGATGAATCTCGCGGTCGAGTCGGTAAAGTCGGTATAACTCAAAGCGATGTCGCTGCCCGAAATATGCATGTCCAGATGGCGACCCACGTCATTACCGCCGGCGTCATCGACGGTGGAAGGCGCCGACCAGGTAGCTCCCGCGTCGGTGGAAGTCTTGAGTTTGACCTCTCCCGTGCCGCTATCATAGTAGGCGATGTAAAAGTTCGTACCGTCTATTCCGAGTTTTGAATAATAACCGATGTCATTGGTCGATTCAATGGTGGTCGTACCGGTAAACGTGCTGGGGGAACAAGATGTCGTTTCGGCCGCAGGAGTCCCGGGATTCGTCGATGTGGTTTCTGATACCGTATTCGTCCCGGCGCTCAACAGTAAACCCCAGAGCGCGAAAGTACTGTCCGGAATTCGATAAGAACAGCCGCTCGAAGCGGAAAGCGCCAGGACAACTACCAGTATGATTTTGACGCCGCGCATTCAATATGCCTGGTCACGAATGGATGGGAGAGGCAAGGACAAACACCGCGGTCACAGTCTCCCTCGCAAACAATCAATAACTGTCTTTCACGCCGTCCATGAACGCCCGACACACCATGGCCACCGATACCGGATTATGGCGTGGCGGTCGCTTCAAGATCTTCTGGAACTCCGCTCGCTCCCGAGGCGACATGATCTGAAACAGATACTGAACCACCTTCATGCCCAGCGTACTCAGCACGATGAAGATGCGATCGTGAGGTTCGATGGATCCGGCGCCGGTGGTGGGTCCGCCGGGGGGCGGCCATTTTTCCCAGAGCCACTTGCGCAGGAAACGAATTGAGGTTTCGGGCGATTCCAGGGCCGCCTGGCGAAACAGTTGCGCGGGAAACGCGGGGGCATTCGCGCCGGCATCGGTGCCGGCGGTCGACCCGGACGCCGATGGATTCGTGCCGCCGCGCGGATGTTGCGTTCGTGCCTGGCGATGGTCGGCCTTTTGTTCCGCGGCCCGTTCCTCGTCCGTACGATGACGAATCACTTTCGCGTCATTGGTATTGATCTGTTCAGGCTGCCAGCCCTTGCCTGAGAAGACACCGCCGGACTTCAGAGTCTTAACGGGCCCTTGCGCATCGGTTCGGCCGGTTCGTTGAGGACGCTGGGGGGGAGCCTGGTCGGCCTTACCGGTCGACTGTTTCCCGGACGGATGTTTCGCGGAAGCGTCCTCTCCGCCCGCCGGCTTGCCTTCGCCTTCTTTTTTGCTTCGGCTCGGGAAGTCGGCCTTACCGAAAATCTGATCAGGTTCCCAGCTCTCCATGCCTTCAGCTTACCCATGAACGCGTCTCAAGACCACGCTTTTTGCATTGTCGCCGTCGGCGACCCGGTAAGTATGACAAATCGTGAGTGAAAATTCGTCCACCGAAATAAATCCGGCCATTCAGGCCGAAGTCAGCAAGCGTCGAGCCTTCGCCATCATCGCCCACCCCGATGCCGGTAAAACCACGCTGACCGAAAAACTCCTGCTCTACGGCGGCGCCATCCAACTGGCCGGACACGTCCGCGCGCGCAAGGACAGGAAGGGCACGCGTTCGGACTGGATGAGCATGGAAAAAGAGCGCGGAATCTCCGTGACCAGTGCCGCCCTGCAATTCGAATACGAAGGCTCCATCCTCCACCTCCTGGATACCCCCGGTCACCAGGACTTTTCGGAAGACACCTATCGCACGCTCATGGCGGCGGACTCGGCGGTCATGGTCCTGGACGCCTCCCGGGGCGTGGAGCCCCAGACGAAGAAGCTCTTTCGCGTCTGTCGCGAACGGGGTATTCCCATCGTAACCATGATCAACAAGATGGACATGCCCGCGAAGGATCCCTTCGACTTGCTGGACGAAGTCGAAAAAGTCCTGGGCATCACGGCCGTGCCGGTCCTGTGGCCCATGGGTTCGGGTCCCGACTTCAAGGGCGTGTATGATCTTCGCACGAACCTGGTGCACAGCTTCGAACGAACCGCGGGCGGCGCGTTCAAGGCGCCGGAGAAAACCAGCGGCATCGACGACCCTGCCCTGCGGGATATCATGGAAGACTGGCTCTACGATATCTTTCGCGAAGGCGTGGAGCTGGCGCGAGGCGCCCTGCCCGAGTTCGATGAGGAGGCCTTCCTCAAGTGCGAAATGACGCCCGTCTTCTTCGGCAGCGCCGTCAATAACTTCGGCATCGAACTATTTCTGAAGCACTTCAGTGAACTGGTACCGCCCCCACCGCCCGTGCCCCTGACCAACGGCAATTTCATGGAGCCGGCCACGGATAAATTCTGCGCTTTTGTTTTTAAGCTGCAGGCCAACATGAATCAGAAGCACCGGGACCGGGTGGCCTTCGTTCGCATCGCCGGAGGCGTTTTCGAGCGCGGCATGAACGCCTACATCCCGCGGCTGGAAAAGCAGGTGAAACTATCAAGCCCCGTGGCTTTCTTCGGTCAGGAGCGTTCGGTGATCGACAAGGCCTACCCGGGAGACATCATCGGCCTCATCAATCCGGGCACCTTTCGCATCGGGGATATCCTGTGTACCGGAGAACCGCCGCCCCTGCGCCCCCTCCCGGTGTACGCGTCCGAGATGTTCGCGCGTCTGATCCTGGAGGACACCGGCAAAATGAAGGGCTTTCGCAAGGGGCTCACGCAATTGTCCGAGGAAGGCGTGGTCCAGGTCTATCAGGGCGACGGCGGCCTGCCCGTCATCGGCGCCGTGGGTCAATTGCAGTTCGAGGTTTTTCGCTATCGCCTGCAGGACGAATACGGCGCGCCGGCTCGGCTGGAGATGCTGGGTTTCGAATGTTCGCGCTGGGTCCGCGAGGAAGACATCAAGAAGTTCAGCTCATACGATATGATCGTGCGGGATGAAAAGCACAACCCGGTGGTTCTCTTCAAGACCGAGTTTCGCATGCAGAACTTTCAGCAGCAAAACGAAGACGTGCCGCTCTCCGATCATCCGCCCCACGATGCTTGAGAAACGAATCGCCGGGCGGTCCTCACTCGGACATCCGGCGGTTGCGATTATTTGATCCGGATAATCCAGACCACGGACATGTTGATGGGCCGCGTTTCGGAACCGGACCCCGCGTAGCTGACAAATGGATTTATGGCCTCAAACGAATTATCCAACCCGCAAACGCCACCGTAAATAGAACCCAGGGATGCGGGCCCGATACCGAAATTAGTCCAGGTCGCCATGGGTGCGCGCGTGATGATCGGACTGACGTGAGTATGCTGCGCGAATTGTGAATTCTCCAGAGGCCCCGAGGTCGGATTGCCTCGGAGAAATCGCCTTTGATTATTTAGATCCGGCAGGTTTAGTCCATTAAAGGGAGAATCCGCGTCCGCCACCGTTTGACCATTGCACTCCAGCCAGCCGGCGGGTAAGGTCAGGGCGGGTGCCGTCAGATTCTTGTGCCAGGCCAGTATAGCTCCCACCGGCGCGATTTTAGTGAGCGTGTTTTCGGCGGTGGTAACGCGGCCATCAAGCCCCTGCACGCCGGAGGCCAGGCTGTTGAAGTTGGAGTTGATATCGGACGCCGAAACGACATTGCCGGAACTGAATGTTTTCACGGACTGAGCCAACAGGACCGTTGCGCCGATGAGCAGCAGCCCGGCGCCGAAACCGAGCACCATTACGAGAACTTTCTTAATATAATGTAACATAACTTCTCTCCCGATGCTCACCGTATTCGGCGAGGCTCAAGATCCAATCTACACATTAAGAGTCGCAATCGGCTGACCTACTTTATGCGAATAATCCAGACCACGGACATGTTGATGGGCCGCGTTTCGGAACCGGACCCCGCGTAGCTGACAAATGGATTTATGGCCTCAAACGAATTATCCAACCCGCAAACGCCACCGTAAATAGAACCCAGGGATGCGGGCCCGATACCGAAATTAGTCCAGGTCGCCATGGGTGCGCGCGTGATGATCGGACTGACGTGAGTATGCTGCGCGAATTGTGAATTCTCCAGAGGCCCCGAGGTCGGATTGCCTCGGAGAAATCGCCTTTGATTATTTAGATCCGGCAGGTTTAGTCCATTAAAGGGAGAATCCGCGTCCGCCACCGTTTGACCATTGCACTCCAGCCAGCCGGCGGGCAAGGTCATGACGGGTGCCGTCAGATTCTTGTGCCAGGCCATTATGGTTCCCACCGGCACGATTTTAGTAAGCGTGTTTTCGGCGGTAGTTACGCGCGTATCCAGACCCTGGACGCCCGTAGCCAGACTGGTGAAATTGGAATTAAAATCGGACGCTGAAACGACATTTCCGGAACTGAATGTTTTCATGGACTGAGCAAACAGGACCGTTGCGCCGATCACCAACAGGCCGGCGCCGAAACCGAGCCCCATTACAAAAGCTTTTTTGAAATAATGCAACATGACTTCTCTCCCGATGCTCACCGTATTCGACGAAGCTTCATACCCAATCTACGCCCGCGGAAAATTTCTTTCAGCTAATGAACCGTGTAGTATTTTACCCGCACGCAACAAATACGTACTCGCCCCCTATTTATGTCAAAAATTTTCGAGCACGCTTACGAGAGCGATTTTGAATATTATTCAAATCGCCTTAAGTTAAACGCGAAAGAGGGGCCGAGTCGCAATTGGCCGCTCGAGTGATTTATTTGATGCGAATTATCCAAACGACGGACATATTGATGGGGCGAGTCTCGCCGGGCGTGCCCGCGTATCCGATGTTTGCGTTACCGCCCGGGAAAGCATTCGCCAAACCTTCCGGACCACCCCAGGGCGAACTCAAATCGGTAAACCCGGCGGTGTGATCAATCCAGGTTGCGTGACCATAGCGCGAGATAACATTATTGCGATGCGTATGTTGCGCGAATTGATCGGCTTCCAGCGGACCGGAGGTAATATTCCCGCGCAGGAAGCGTCGCGCATTATTAAGGTCCGGCAGGTTTTGGCCGTCAAAGGGAGATTCGGAGTCGACGATCAACTGGCCATTACATTGCAGCCATCCGGCGGGGAGCTCAATAGTGCCCGGCCCCAGATGCTCGTGCCAGGCCACAATCGCACCCACCGGCGCGATCTTCGTAATCGCGTTTTCCGTTGTCGTCAAACGAGTGTCCTGAGAAGTCAGGCGACCGTCCAGGGCGCCGAAGTTGGCGTTCATGGCGCGGGCCGAAACCCGTGTATTGGTTGCGAAATTGGCGACCGATTGAGCCAGCAGTACCGTTACCCCCACGACCAGAAATCCCGCGCTGCCTCCAATCGCCTTGAGCGCGGTTGACATAACGTAATCCCACATGGCCTGTTTCTTAACCTTCACGATGGGACCCTACTTTACGCGAATAATCCAGACCACGGACATATTAATGGGCCGCGTCTCGGTTCCGGAGCCCGCGAAACCGACGTTGGCGTTGCCGCCCGGCGCGGCATTGTTCAAAGCCGCCGTACCGCCGAAGGGCGAACCCATGTCGTGGAATCCGCTACTGAGATCAATCCAGGTGGGATGACCATAGCGCATGATGATGTTGTTGCGATGAGTATGTTGAGCGAACTGGGAATTCTCCAGCAGGCCGGAGGTGGTACTGCCCCGTAGAAAGCGTCGCTGGCCGTTCAGGTCCGGCAGGTTTTGCCCGTTGAAAGGCGAAGCGGCGTCGGAGACCAGTTGACCATCGCATTCCAGCCAGCCGGCGGGTAATTCCAGCGTACCCGGTCCCAGGTTTTTGTGCCAGGCCAGAATCGTTCCCACGGGCGATATTCTGGTAATGGTGTTTTCGGCCGCGGTCAAGCGCGTATCTTGTCCGGTTACGCGCTCGTCCAAACCGCTGAAATTCGCGTTGATATCCGCCGACGTGACGACCTTACCGGACGAGAAGGTCCGCATGGATTGAGCAAACAAAGCCGCGGCACCCACGGCCAGAATTCCGACTCCCATGCCGATGCCCTTGAGGAAGGACTTTCGTAGTATTCCGACGGGGCTTTCCATGACGTACAAGCGCCCCGGGTTTAGAACGCGGGGCTCCGGTATAAATACGAACCCGGGACATCACCCGTCAATGACGCGGCATGGAAAAAGATGGCAGCATATGCAAATCCATATGCAAATAGGAACTAATTCAATCAGGCTTGCGCCGCGTCCCCGGTTTCCTTGAGCAGGACTTCCAGGGGCAGGTCCAAACGCGCGAAGGTCTTTTCATCTTCGGCGACGACCTGGAAATTGTCGGGGCTGATGCCCATGTTTCGCAGGCTCATGATGATGAGCGTAATGCCGAGCCCGCCGCCCTCTTTTTGTTCGTCTCCGTCATCGTCGAAGATGAACGCGGGCGCGTTTCGTTCGCGAGCGTTTTGAATGATTCGTTTGAGGCGCTCGAACTCCACGTCCGACGGCATGCCTTCATTCATGACCTCGATGCGAAACATATCGCCGTGGTGCTTGCCTTCCACCTTGACGAAGAGATTCTTGTCTCGGCAAACTCGCGCGAAGTTCTCGGCCTGGTGGGCTTCGATCTCGGTCTTGAAAAGTTTCAGCCAGTCTTCGTAAGGAACATCGTCCAGACCGACTTCTTCCAAAAAGAACTTGTAGTAGACGCGCTTGTAGGTGGCCTTGAGCGCGTTAACGGCCAGCTCATGAGCCATGGAAAAAAGCGGGCCCTTCATGCGCGGCATGTTCAGGTTTTCGGCCATTTCATACAGGCAGTCCCGCAGTTCCGTTTCAGCTCCCGTATAGAGATCGAAAATGGTAAACTCGAATTCTTTCAGGGCCGAAGCATCGACGCCGTTTTCACCGGACTCAGCACTCATTAAATAACCGTCATAAAGAATTTGTAGAACTCGTCATTGGCGATGACGTCCGCGTATTTTTCCTTGAAGAAGGTCTTGTCTTCGTCGCTCAAGGGCAGAACTTCCTCGAGATAAGCGCCGTCGTCCTCGTCCTTTTCCGAGTACAGACCGAAACCGATCTTCTTGGCCAGATAGTTGCCGTAGGAAACCAGGAAGAGCAGCAGATGCTCTTCCGACTGGGGATCCTGAATATTACGAGCGCGCAGGTCCTTGTGTCCCGAAAGAATGGGACTGTAGAGCGCGGGCAGACCCCACTGCTCCACCGCCAGGGCGCCCAGATCCAGGTGGTTGAAACCGAATACCTTCGTCTCCGCTTCCGCGAAGGGAATCTTGCGTTCCGTGGCGATGTTGATCACTTCGATGAATTTCTTGCGATCGATGACGTTGAGAATGACCTTACCG
>CAZGYS010000135.1:0-4101 GCA_964530305.1 uncultured Leptospiraceae bacterium | reverse complement strand
CAACAGCCCGGCGATGAAGGCCTCTTCCTTGTGTTCCTCATGGCCCAGCTTCTCGGCCAGGTTGCGTGAAATGATGGCGGTTACGATGGAGTGCTCCCAGACATAGGTCTTGAAACGTTTGTAGTTCCCGGCTTCGAAGAGCGCTCGGGACGCCGCCATGGTGGCCAGGGAACGGACAATCTGAAAACCCAGCATGGCGATGGCATGCTGCAAGGTCCGGATTTCATTCCCCCGGGAATACAGGGATGAGTTGGCCGCCTTTAAAATCAGGGCCGCCATATTCTGATCCGATTTTACCAGCCGATCCAGTTCGTCGAAATTGGAATCCGTATTATCGCTCAAGCTGAGCAAGCGCGCGATTACGTGGGGTTGAATAGTAAGCTTTAGTTTTTTCAGATCTACATCGATTTTCATTGCTGTTTGTCCGGAACAAGACCCCTGGGGAGCACTCTATGGCAGGCCGTCAATTATTTCAACGTTTTATCTTCTCCGCCGGGATCTCGGGATTTCCTGTTATTAATTTTCGGCCTGGGCTGGTGCGATTGATAATCGCCCCGCGTGAAATATTACCCCGAATTTTTCCGGAACCCGACAAAATATGAATTTAAACTTTCCAGGTCCGCGTCAGCATGGAAAAATCTCCATGTCCGAAACCGACAATGAATCCACTCCGGCCTCTCTCAAGGGATATTTCCTCATTTCCGAGAGCAATATGCCGGATCCGAACTTCTACCAGACGGTCGTTCTTCTACTGGAGCACAATAGCGACGGTGCCTTCGGCCTGGTGGTAAATCGCCGTGCCAGTCTAACCCTGTCGGAAATTCTGCCCAGGTTCGACACCCCTCTGGGAAACCGGACCCCGGTCTATATAGGGGGCCCGGTTCAGCAGGAATACCTGTTCGTTCTACATTCGGAACTGCCCGCCGAGGAAGTTTCGGCCTCCCGCTCGGAGCCGGTGCCCGGGGTCTTTTTTGAACCTTCTTTCCGCCTGATGGAGAAGTATTTCGACGAGGAAAAATGGCATAGCATCCCGGCGGACGATCGCCCCCACATCCACCTCTTTCTGGGATATTCAGGCTGGGCTCCCGGCCAATTGGAGCGGGAGATGTCCCAGGGTTCCTGGATCATTCATCCGGCCGCGCCCAAAATCGTCTTTCATCCGGATCCCGAGGAAGGCTGGAAGGATGCCCTGCGGGACAAGGGCGGAATATATCGGGTCTTCGCGGATTCCAACCAGCAGCCCGGTTTGAATTGAGGTTTTTCATTCCATGAGTCTTAAGCAAACCCTGGTAAACAGGTTACGAAACGGCGTGCGCGTTCCCTTTACTCGAATTCGAATGGGCTTGTCCCTGGCGCGCGTACCGGAGGCGACTCCCGTCACGGAAGCTCCCCCGCCCATCGAGCCGGCCAACACCACCGACCTGGTCGTGGAAACCGAAATCATTCGCGATCAAATTCTGTTTCTAGCGGAGAAGTTTCCGGAACTCAAGGCGTTCTTGCCCGCCGGGGAAGTCGACCGCTCCGATTGGATGTTGATCTACGATTTCATCAACGATTACATTCCCCTGATCCATCCCGAAGGTCGCGAAACGCAAATCCGTCGCCTGCTGCATCGCTTGCGCGCAGGCGTGGAAAGCGCCGATTACCGGTCGCGCTTGACCGAGCAGGTAGCCCATAGCGATTTTCGCCACGGCGTCATCGAAAGAGCAACGGCGCTGCTGGAATCGGCGCCCGACATTCGGGAGGAACTCAAGGCCGGCATTCAGGAGTTTGAAAGACAATACGAAGCCGACGTACCCCTGATCGAGAACATGGCGGTCTGGAGATCATTGCGGGGCGACGTTCGCGCCAACTCATTGATCGATCTTTTCGGGCGCCGCCCGGAACTCCTGCGGGGAAAACGCATTCTGCATATCGCGCCGGAGGCGGATCTCAAGGCCTGGATTCTGGAACGAAAGCAAGAGTGGAATATTGAATACGAATCCCTGAACGGCTTCGGTGACGGCGAAACCTACCAGCGCGACATCGGTTCCATGTCCCTGCCGCCGGATAGTTACGACCTGGTCATTTGCCATCGCGTACTGGAACACATCGTGGACGATACCCGCGCCATCGCGGAGATTTACAAGGTCATGCGTCCCGGCGCCATCTTTAATGTGAGCGTTCCTCAGAGCATGCATCTGGAGCAAACGAAGGAGTGGGTCGTGCCGGACTACACCCACGCCCTGCACATTCGTCAGTACGGTCGGGACTTTACGGAACGCCTGCGCGCGGGAGGCTTCCGGGAAATCAACGTGGAGTACACGTTACTCCGTAAAACGCTGGAAGAGCACAAGCGGGATCACACCTACCCCATGCGCATCTACGACTGCGTGAAGTGAATCACGTGAAGTGAATCGCCCTTAACGAGGCTTGAGTAGAATCACCTGGGGATTGTCCTTCATGATGGTCTCCATCACGAGTTTTTCCTCTTTCGTGAAGTCCGCGGGCTTAACGACGCGATAGCCGGCCTTGATAATTTCATAGATGCGAATCGTCAACAGCAGGCGCTCGATTTTGCGTTTCTGCTCCGGTTTGTCACTCATGAGCACCTGGCTTTTCAAGAGCGCCTTGAATTGCCCCAGCATCTTTTCGTCGTAAGCATAAGGAAAGATAATGCCGCGGTATTCCTTCTTTTCGATGGAGGCGCGCAGGCTCCGATACAGGCCGTCGAACTCTCGCTCGTGAAACATGATGTCGATGGCCGACTGCCACAGAAAAGAGCCCCGCGTCCCGCAGAAGAGCGGTCCCTGGTATGAATTCATGAGATTCATCACCGGCTGCCCCATGGCGCAATAAGCCTGAGTATACCGTCGAGCATCGGCTTTCGTTTTCGCGGCGGCGCGATACTCGGCCACGACATTGTAGCGCAGGGCGCCGAATTGCAGTAGAATGAGAATCACCGCGGCGATGCCCAGGATCTTGCGTTCTTGCCCGCCCCGGGCGTCCGTGCCGTTCGCGTATCCTGCCACCAGCCAGGTAATGAATAGTACGGCGACGAAGTGAAAGTACAACCAGGAGTTGACGTACCCCCCCAGCTTCAGGCGTCCCATGAGTGAAACCAGGAAAGCCGTGAAGACCATGGACCCCATCACGAAGAAGGCGCGCCGACCGATTACCCGACGCCCCAGCTCCATCGCCCGGGCGATTTTACCTCCGGCCCGTTCCGTTCCCAGACCTCGAAGATACGCGGCGATAAGAATCCCCCCGAGCAAAAGCTGCGGCCAGAAGTAACGCAACAGTTCGGACTGGGCCGTGATCTGCCCGGGCACCAGTGCCTTGTGCTGCACCAGGGGATGCAAACCGGGTATCACGAAATTGTAGCGCAGGAATTCACTGCCCGCCTGGTTCTCGAGCAGGAATGCCAGGCCGGCCCATACGATCGCCGCTCCGGGCACATAGATGAACAACACGCGAAAACGTTTGTAGATCAAGAGCAAGACCACATTGGTCAGCACGAAGAGCACGCCGCTCTGCTTGCTGAAAACCATGAGCTGCGTATTGAGCACCAGAGCGCCCGCGGCGAGAAGATCACCCGCGGCCAAAAGATCGCCGGAGCCGGCTGATTCCGATGGTTCGCGCGCGAGCAGATTCAGGATCAGCAGCAAGTTCAAGGCGATGGCCAGGGTGAACAGCGCGTCCACCTTGGCCAGATCCAGCCAGGTGTCACTGACCACGTGCACGGCCAGGAACAGTCCCAGGGACAACAGCCAGGCCTGCGCCAGGACGGCCCGTGAAACGTCCGGCATTAGCCTCCGCAGGATAACCGGCACCACCAGTGCCAGGGCCGACACGGCCAGGATGGAAACCAATCGCAGGGAAGACAACTGCCGGCCGAAAACGCCCATGCTCACGGCGCCCAGATAGGCCGGCGCCGGACCGTAGATCATGGGAATGTAGTCCGAGGAGGCGGCGGTGTAGACGGGTTTGCCTTCCAGGGCACGCACGGCCAGTTCGGCCGAACCGTCCTCATAGGGACCGTTGTGTCCGGGGTTATCGAAGCGAACGATTGCCAGCGCGACGAACGCGATGACAAAATAGGCGGCCGCTCCCAGAAGCAGT
>CAZGYS010000134.1:0-12448 GCA_964530305.1 uncultured Leptospiraceae bacterium | reverse complement strand
GCTTCGTTCGCCGACCATGCTTGCCGTCCTTGAACATTGCGTACACGAACATACCGACGCCGAAAACAAGTATACCGATCAGGAAGTAACTCATCTTAATTGATTTGCCCGCGCACAAAAAAACCCGTCGGCGATTATCACCGACGGGTTTCCTTCGCGCAAGCGCGATTCGCCACGCTTACGTTAATCAGGAATTCTCGGCGTTGCCGATTACGAAGGTCATGTTGGTCGTGGCGCTACCGCCGATGTTCAACATGATACCGTTCTTGGCGCCTTCCACCTGGTAGTTGCCGGCTTGATCCGTAACCTGCTTGTAGAGGTCCAGAGCCATGCGAACGCCGGAAGCGCCCACGGGGTGACCGGCACCGATGAGACCACCGGACGGATTGATGGGCGTGGAGCCCTTGAAGTCGATCTTGCCGTCTTCAATGGCCTGGTGCTCTTCACCCGGCTTGGAAATACCGAAAGCGGATACCGCCGCGTATTCACTGGAGGTAAAGCAGTCATGGGTTTCGATGACGTCGATTTTGTCGATGTCCAGACCGGCACGCTGGTAAGCGTCTACTACCGTCTGACGGGTCCAGGGCAGAATGTACTCATTGCCCTTGGACTCTTCTACTTTCTTGTCGAAGAGCAGGGGAGCAACGCGATGGCCCCAGCCTTTCACGACGCCCAGTTGAGACATTTTCTTACCGGTCTTTTGCAGATACTCTTTGGCGTAGTTTTCATTGGCCAGAACGATCATGGCCGCGCCGTCGGTCACCTGAGAGCAGTCCGTGATGGCCAGCTTGCCGCCCACTTCCGCGTTGTGGGGGCCGCCGCGGGTGCGAGCGTGCTCACCGTTCATGAACCAGTTGCGGGTCTGCGCCAGCGGATTCATTTTGCCGTTGTCGTAGTTGATGCGGGAAATTTCCGCCAGGTTGTCCATGATGCGAGTTTCGCCGACGCTGTTGTAGCGCTCGAGAATCACGTCCGCCAGACGACCGAACAGTTTCGGGAAAGGAAATTCAATGCCCTTGGCTTCTTTTTCATAGTAAGCCGCGGTTCCCAGGAAATCGCCACCGATCTGGGAGTTGACCGTTTTCATGATTTCCATGCCCACAATCACGGCCACGTCGTAGTCCCCCGCGCGCAGTTTGGTGCCGGCGGCATCCAGAGCCACGGAACCGGAAGCACAGGCGGCCTCATAGCGACCACCGGGAACGCCGTAGAAAGCGGGATGCACTTCGGTCAGGAAGGCGCCCAGGTGACCCTGATTGGCGTACTGCTCCGCGTCGAAATTGCCCACGAAAACGGCTACGCGGTTTTCCTTATTCAGACGAACGATTTCATCATAACCGATGCCCAGGTTTGCCAGGCCGTCGTCCACGACTTCCCGAAACATGGACATGAAGGTCTTGCCTTCCTTGGTCCAGTTCCGCGCGAAATCCGTTTGAACCCCGCCCAGGATATAGGGATGATTACTCATAAGATTACTCCTTTGCCATTTTTCCGACTTTTAATGGCTTATTATATGGCTGCCTTTCTTATATAGAATTGGAATAAGTGGAAAGGGTACAAAAAACAGATCAGGCCCGCATCGACAAGAAAAAGTTTTCCGACCGGGCGCGACTCTCCGGAAGGCCCCCAGGTTCCAGCCGGCGCGACCGGAGGGCGATTTTTGCTTGTCGTTTCATCAGTTTGTGATTAAGGCGATTTGGGAAGCGGCTGCCGGAGCCGGTCGGTTACTTTTCCCAGCAGTCCCGGTGTGCGGAAACGTCGGCGCAATTGTTCCAGCTGGTCGCCTTCGACGAGTTTACCAGCCACGCGAAACGTGAAATAGTCCTTACCCCGGGGGTGGGTGTAATCGAAGCGACCGTCGGGCGTATGGACCAGCACCACTCGATCCGAGGTAATGGACAGCGTGACCAGGAGTCGACCGTCCCGTGCTCGCCATAATTTAACGGTCCTGTCCCAGCTCGCCGAGGCGACGACCTTGCCGCCGGGATGCCAATGGAAGCCGCTGATTCTCTCGGTATGTCCCGAGAAGCCGTGCGTAACGCGCCCGTCTGAAACGCGATGCATCTGAATTTTTCGATCATCGCCCACCGCCGCGAAAAACCGGCCGTCGGGACTCCAGCTCGGTTTCGTACGATACGAGACATTTCCGATTGTAAAGGCGCTGATACGCCTGATAAAACGACCGTCCCTCACGCGAACGATATCAATAAAGCGTCCGTTTTCCAGCGCGATGTACTTTCCATCCGGTCGCCATAAAATATGTCGCATGCTCGTTCGTGCTTTCGCGCGCGTGGGAATGCGTCGTAGTATTCGGCCGTCGCGCGTGCTTCTGATAATGAGCCGGGGCTTCGCGGACCCGTCTACGGACGCCGCGACGCGACCATCGGGGCTCGGAAAGTATCCGGTTTCGCCCTTGAAGGTTCTGCTTGGCCCGCTGTTCGGACTTCGAAAAACGGTGCTCAAGGAATGTTCACTCGCCGACAGGCGACGCAGCAGACGTCCGTCACGAGTGCGCCGGATCAAAATGGAACGTTGTCGAAGAGGAGCCGTAGCCAGCCTGGTGCCGCCTTTGTTCCAGGCGATTTTGCTTTCGTAGGAACCGTTCCAGAGGTGCGTGAATTTCGCCGTCTCCATATTCAACAGGTGGACATTGCCTATATCGCCTCCGGTGGTGAAAGCCAGGGTCAACCCGCCCCTCTTCCAGACGGGACCACCCATGGGTATCAGGCGAACTCCATTAGGCGCGCGCAATAAGCGTCCGTCGCGGGCGTTGTGAATACTCGTGCCGCCGCCGTGAATCGCCGCGGCGATAAACTCTCCCCCGGCGTTCCAGGTCAGCCGGGTCGGCGGTTGATCGGTTTCCATGGTCAGCAGTGTCTTGCCGTCGCTCACGCGACGAAGAAGAATACGTCGATCGCCTCCCGCCGATGCGATGGTCTCGGCTCCGGGGCCCCAGGCCAGGTGATTGATCTCCAGAGTATGTCCGCGCAGGGCGTGCAACAGCCTGCCGTCCCGGGCTCGCCATAAGCGAACCATACCGTCGACACCGCCCGAGGCGATTGTTTTCCCATCCGGACTCCAGAGCACGTTTCGCACGCGCTGGGAATACCTGCCGCCATGGCCGCGTAGAATTCGCAAGGTTTTCCCGTCGCGAACTCGCAACACCTCCACGGTACCCTGGTTCGTCCCAATGGCCAGCGATGTACCGTCCGGGTTCCAGGCGGCGGCGAATTCATGGGGGCTCCGGATCTTGAGGGCCCGCGATAGTTTGCCGTCTTCGCGGCGACGAATATAGACAAACCGACTTCCCGGAGCCAGCGCGGCGAAACCACCTCCGAGCGGATTCCAGAGAATCCTCTCAACATTGTATTCATGCCCCTTAACTTTGTACAGGCGACGGGCATCGCGCATGCGCCACAATTCCACGGCGGCATCGCTGGTTCCCGCGGCGACGACATCACCATCGGGACTCCAGGCCAGCGTATTCACGCGCGCATCGGATTTCAGGACGTGAAGGAGTCTGCCGTTCCGGGCATCCCAGAGGCGAATCGTTTTATCGCGCGAAGCGGACGCCAGGATTTTGCCGTCGGGACTCCAGGCCGGCATGTTGATGCGACCGGTATGGCCCTTCAACACCAGCAGAGTCCGGCCCTCGGGAACACTTTGCAGCTGTATAATGGCATGTTCAAGGCGGCGGTATACGACCCGGCCGGATGGTAGGCGCCTCAGCGTGGGTCTTGATTCGGCCAGGGCGATGATTTTGCCGTCGGGGCTCCAGGCCGCGCCGGTCTCGAATTTAGTTCCCCTTTCTCTCAAGATCTCCAGGCGCGGAGTCTCGCGTTGCTCCGTGCCCTGCGAAAATGCCGGTGCCCCAGGCATAAGCACAAGTGGAAACAGGGCAAGTGAAGTCGACTGGAGCGGACGAAGTATTCTCATTTCAGAAGCTCCTTCATGAGCCCGGGCACGCGGAAGCGTTTGCGTAGTCGCTCCAGCTCGGCGCTCTTTGCGAGTTTGCCGTCCACGCGAAACTGGATGTACTTCCCGCCGTCCGGTCGTGTATAGTCGAAACGGCCGTCCGGAGTCGTGATCACGCCGATGCCGTCGGAGAACATGCGGAGAATCGCGCGCAGCTTGCCGGTCCTGGTCTCGCGAATGTAAATCAGGCCATTGTTGGTCGTGGATGCCATGAACTTGCCGTCGGGACGGATGCGTAATCCGAACGAGCGCGGCATGGCGACTTCATAAAGGAGTTTACCTTCGCGCCAACGATAGGCTTTGAGCTTTTCATTGCCCGTGGTATAGAGGACGGATCCGTCCGGGCTCCACACGCCGTCGGAATGGCCGCGAAAAACGCGAACTAGCCGTCCGTCGTCGGCGCTTCGAATCTCGATGCGATTGGGCGTCGTAGGAACGATGACCCACTTGCCCTTGCTGTTTTTTACGTATTTGGAATGACCGTAACCCAGGGCCAGGTATTCGCCGGAGGGATGCCAGGAAAACCAGCCAATATCGCGCGGGAAATTCCGGAAGGTTCTGATTAAGGCCCCGTCGCGCGCGCGATGAATTCGGAGCACGGGGTTTTTCTTTCCGAATAGATATCCGACGTATCGGCCCCGGGGATCAAAACTCACATTCCTTGCTTCCTTGAATGTGGTCAGAAGCTTCATATCCCGTGAGCGACGCAGCCTGATTGTTTCGTCGCCGCGAAAACTCAGCAGGGTCCCGCCGTCGGGGCTCCAGTGGACTTCCGAAACGGTCTTCGCGTCCTTGACGCGGTGAATCACCTGGCCGTCTCGGATGCGCCATAGCTCAAGGACCGGTAAAGGCCGGGGGAAGCGCTTACCGTCCGGATCATCCGGTCTTTGATACCAACCTTCCGCTCCATTGGAGGCGATGAGTTTACCGTCCGGGCTCCACGCCAGTCTCGTGGTCGCTCGTTTGGGGTGTTTGAATACCTTTCGGACCCGTCCGCTACGCGCATCCCAGATCTTTATTTCGTTTCCGTACAGGGCCGCCGTCGCATAGGAACGACCGTCCGGACTCCAGGCGGCCGCGCCGGCATAAGTCGAATCCATGAAGTTGACGAGCTTGTTTTCGTCGAAGTGCCAGAGGTGCACGCTCAAGAGATCCACGGTGGGGGTCGACTTCGTTGCCAGGGATGTACCGGACCACCGCGGATTACTTTGCCGGTGAAAGTGGCCTTCCAGGGAACGCACTCGAGCTCCATCCCGGGCCCGCCACAGAATAATGCGATAATCCCCGCCGCCCGTGGCCAGCATGCGTCCGCTGGGACTCCAGGCAATGGCGCGAATTGTATCCCCATGACCCGTGAGCTTGCGGGGTTTACCGTGCCCGGAGGTATTTCGGATCACGGCATGGTAATTTGAGTTCGTGACGATTGCGCTCCCGTCCGGTTTCCACAGTAGACGCGACTCCAGGCTTTTCCACCGCTCAAGAAAGCCCCGGACCGGGATTTTGCGCATGACGCGGCCGTCGCGAATTCGATTGATCTGGATGAACTGTTTCCCCGGTGACCAGGCGATTGCCTTTCCGTCGGGTCTCCACGCCATGTAATATAGTCCGGTGTCGCCTGCGCGAAACCTGCCGATGGAACGCCCGTCATGGGTACGGCGAATTTCGATGGTCACTCCTTTCCGTGGCCGGCCTTCGCCCCGTACCAGGGCGAATTTTTTGCCGTCCGGACTCCAGCCGCCCCAGAAGCCGTCGTTGATTACTCGGATAACCTTAAAATCAGGCGCGCGAAGAAATCGGATGATCCCAACGCCGCCAGGGTTCGATTTCGTCCTGGCAAAGGTTACTTCCGCAATCGAATCCCCCACTGGATTCCAGAATAAAATCCCCGCGGGCTTCTTGAGACGGTAGAGTATGCGCCCGTCGCTCGCGCGCAGCACGCCGGAGTACCAGCCTTTGAACATGATGTATTTTCCATCGGGACTCCAGGCGACCTTATCGACCGAGTTTGTAGCGTTCACGTTGAAGCTCCGGAGGAGTCTCCCGTCGCCGACGCGCCATAGCTTTACGGTTCGACGTCCGGCGGAGGCGATGACTTTTCCGTCGGGTCTCCAGGCCACCCAGTTTGTGTGATTTTTATGCCCCTTGAAAGTACGAAGCAGGCGGCTGTCTCGGACTCTCCAAATCCTGACCGTGTGATCCTCGGACGCGGTTGCGATCATTTTCTCATCGGGACTCCACGCGAAATGCGTCACGGCCCCACTATGACCGGCGGGCATGACCACCAGCTTCGCCGGCCGAGACTCGGCCAGGAGGGCGACTCCCGCAAGCAAAGACGCTGCTATGCATGCAAAGATGGACGCGCCGATTCGATTGGAAGTCATTGCAGGATCTCCCGCATAAGTCCGGGAACGCGAAAGCGTTTACGCAATCGCCGTAGCTCATCGCCCTGGGCGAATTTACCGCCCACGCGAAAGTGAATGTACTTTTCACCCGCGGGTCGCGTATAGTCGAAGCGGCCGTCGGGCGTGGAAATCACGGCGATTCCGTCGGAGAACATTCGCAGCGTTGCGCGAATTCTACCGCTGCTTGCTTCGCGAATATGAATCAGCTTATTGTAGCCGAAAGTCGCAATCAACTTGCCGTCGTCACGGATCTTGAACCAGCGCGGGCTCGCTAAATTAAATTCATAGAGTAGCTTACCTCCGCGCCAACGATAGGCTTTGAATTTCGTGTCGTTCCAGGTATACAAGACGGATCCATCGGGGCTCCACATGCCCTTGCCGTGACCACGAAACGATTTGATTCGCCGTCCATTGTCGGCGCGCCGAATTTCGATGCGATGTTCCTTCGTTTTCGCATTGAAATTACCGGGATTACCGAACCGAACCGGTTTAGAACCCAGGGCCAGGTATTTGCCGGACGGATGGGGGAAGATCGTCGCGGCATCATGGCGCATGCCCCGGAACGTCTTCAAGACGCGAGTGTCGGACGTGTTTCGAATCCGGAGCACGGGATTCTTCTTGCCCGCGATATACACAATCGCCCGACGATCGGGTAGAAAGTTAAGCGACCGAACATCCTTGAGGGTAGCCAGAAGTCGCATATCCCGCGCGCGGTGTATGTAGACGGTCCCGTAATTGGATTTCGCGATCACGGCGCGGCCGTCCGGACTCCACCATACCTTGCTCATGTAGTCACCCGGGCGGGCTGCATGGATTTGTTTTCCATCCCGGACGCGAAATACTTCCAGAGTGTCGCTCGTAACCGAGACGATGCGCGTACCATCCGGACTCCAGGCCAGTTCGTAGATTCGATAACTCCCATGTTGCAAGGTCTGGAGAACCCGGCCGTCGCGGGCATCCCGAATACTGGTTTTACCTCGGTCAAGGGGCGTGGCCGCGTAGAAGCGACCATTGGGACTCCACTTCGCCGCGGCGGCATAGGCCGCGTTTTTTAGTTCCAGCAGCTTGTTTTTACGCGGGCGCCAGATGAGGACGGTTACCCTGTCCCCGCCGATTATGGTTGCCAGCGATTTGCCGGACCAGTGCGGACCCCTGTGCAGGAGAAGATTGCCGCCCCGGGAAAACAGACGCGAGCCGTCGCGGACGCGCCATAGATTTATGCTGTAATCGTCGCCGCCGGTCGCCAGCGTCTCTCCGTTCGGACTCCATGCCGTCCTTCGGGCGCCGGTCTTGATTTGAACGGTGGGGCCGGCGCGATCCCTGGGGTTGTTCATCGCGCTCCAGATCTTTACGCGATCCCGGAACGTCGCGGCAAGGCGATTGCCCCGGGGACTCCATTTTAGTTCGTAAACCGACTCCGTTGTGGGAATTTCGCGCAGAAACTTACCGTCGGAGGAGCGGTGAATTTGAATGAACTTGTAGTCTCGCAACCAGGCAATGGTCTTACCGTCGGGGCTCCAGGTGATTTGCGAGCTCCGAGAGACCGTCCCCGGAAAACTCCCGAGTAAGCGTCCGTCGCGAACGCGTCGGATTTCAATGGTACGCGATGCCCGCGTCAGCGCGAATCGTTTGCCGTCCGGGCTCCAGCCGACCCATTTGACGCCCTTGATCAAATGGATAACCTCAAAATCGCGTACATGCACCAATCGCACCGCCGGGATTGTTTTTTTACCCGAGTCGGTCTTGAGTCGGATCGGTTCGGCAATCCAATCGCCCGGGGGACTCAGGGCCGCCGCATCGTTCAGGCGCTCGCTACGGTGCACGAGCCGCCCGTCGCTTACGCGAAGAACCCGATAATGAAGAGAGCCTCCAACCATGATGTGGCGGCTATCGGTCATCCAGGCGGCGTCGTAAAAGTAATCGTTCGTGGTGAAGCTTCGCAGTAAACGTCCGGTGCCGGCATGCCACAATTTGAGCGTCTTGAGCGCGAACGAGGCGATAACCTTGCCGTCGGGGCTCCAGCCCGCCCATTCGGCGCGATCCTTATCGATGCGCAGAACGTCGCGCAGGCTTCCGTCCCGGGCGTGGTACAGCCTGACGGTACCATCGTTGGAGGAGGATGCGAAGGTCTTCCCATCGGGGGACCAGGCGATATGGTTTATGCCGTCATTATGGCCGGCGGCAAGAACTTCGAGCCGGGGTTGTTCGGGCCGTCCGTCGCCGGCCGGTTCCTTCGATTGAGCAATCAGGGTGCCCGTGATGAACACGAACGCGAAGAGCAAGGAGATAAATGCGGGCGTAGTGTTTCGCTTCATTGTGGGCTCCGAAACTGGAGTGATTTCAGGACTTGTTTTAAGAGGCCCGGCGTGTAGTAGGTCTGGCGCAGTTGCTCCAGTTCTCCGCCCGCGGCGAACCTGGTTCCCACGCGAAAGCCGACGTAGTCCCGGCCCCAGGGTTTACGGTATTCAAAGCGATCGTCCGGCGTATGAATGAGCACGGCGTGATCGGAAAAAAACGAGAGCGTCACCAGCAACTTGCGGTCGCGAATTCGCCATAACTTAACGGAACCGTCCCAGCTCGCCGAGGCGAAAAGCTTACCGCCGGGATGCCAGGCGAAACCGACGATCTTCTTTTCGTGACCCTTGATTACGCCGACCCGACGTCCCTTGAGAGCGTCGTACAGGCGAATTGAATGGTCGCGTCCGGCGACGGCGATGAGCTTGCCGTCCGGGCTCCAGACGGGTTTGGCGCGATTGAAAGCCGTGCCCCGGGAATAAGCCTTGATGCGACGGACCCGGCGGCCGTTGCGCCCACGAAAAACATGGATAAAGCGCCCGGCTTCCACGGCTAAATATTCGCCGTCCGGGCGCCAGACGATATTGCGAATGTCGCGTCGGTATTTGACCCTGGCGCGAAACCTGCGCAGGTAGCGACCGTCGCGGGCTCTCCGCAGAATAAAGACCGGGTATCGCCAACCACGCAGGGAAACGAAGACGCGTCCGTCCGGTCGGGCGACGGCTCGCCTTTCCCGCTTGAATTCCCGCAGCAGGCGACCGTTGGATTGCGCGTGCAGCGTAAAGCGTTCGTTCCCGCGATGTGCCAGGAGATTGCGCGTACCTCGCAACCAGGTGACGCGTCGCGCGCCCCATAAGGTATAGCGGGCTTTATCGTCTCGTCGCCGCACCATTACGGTACTGCGGGCCGACACGGCCATGCGTTCGCCCTTCGGACTGAAATTCATGCGCTCGGGAAAGTACCTTCCGGCGCGCAGGCGGCGCAGTAAGCTACCGTCGTTGGCGCGCCATAGTTTCACGACGCGTCGGGCCGGCGAACTTGTTGCCAGAGTCCGTCCATCGCGGCTCCAGGCGACGCGATCCCCATGGGTGGAGTTCCAGAGATGCGCGAAACCCATGGTGCGGGTATTCAGTAGATGCACGTGGCCGACGTCTCCACCGCTGGTCATGGCCAGTGTTTCGCCGCCGTTCAGCCACACGGGCGCGTTCATGTGCGCCAGTCGGTACCCGTTGGATGCGTACAGTAAACGCCCGTCGCGGGCGCTGTACAAACGCAGGTTGCCGGTGTAGGATCCCGCGGCGATGAAGCGTCCGTCGGGACTCCATTTGATCTCCGACGCCGCGGGATTGTGTTCGATGGTGAGCAATGGTTTCCCATCGCGCAGACGCCATACCCGCACGCGTCGATCGCCTCCGGCCGAGGCGATGGTCTTGCCGGCGGGTCCCCAGGCCAGATGGTTGATCTCCTGGTCATGGGCCTTGATCACGCGAATGTTTCGGCCTTCTTCCGCGTTCCACAGGCGAATGGTTCCGTCGACTCCGCCCGAGGCGATGATTTTGCCGTCGTTACTCCATAGTACGTTGCGTACGCGTTTGGAGTAACGACCGCGGTGTCCGCGAAAGGTCCACAGCATTTTCCCGTCCACGAATCGCAGGACCTGAACCAGGCCCTTATCGGTGCCGATGGCCATGAGCTTACCGTCGGGGCTCCAGGCCGCGGCGTATTCGTGGCTGGGCGCGACTTTCGCCGTGCGTAGAAGTTCGCCGTCGCCGGGTCGACGAATATAAATCGTATTGGCGGCCGGCACCATGGCGGCGAACGTGCCGCCCCTGGGTTGCCAGATGATGCGGCGAATATTGTAGCTATGACCCTTCACCGAATAGACGCGCCGGCCGTCGCGCAGGCGCCACAATTCCACGGCGCCGTGGCCGGTTCCCGCGGCTATGAATTTACCGTCCGGACTCCAGGCCAGGGTCGGCACCCGCGCCTCGGACTTGAAAAGAGCCATGGGTTTTCCGTCGCGAACGTTCCAGAGGCGAATGCTCTTGTCGCGCGAAGCCGATGCCAGGGTCGAGCCGTCCGGGCTCATGGCCATGGCGGTGATAGGCGCCTGGTGCCCGCGCAAAGTGGACAAAACACGGCCATCAGACGCGCGGCGAAGGGTAATCACCCCGACTCCGTCTCGCCCTCGAAACACGCGACCGTCGGGGCGTCGAATCAGGGCGTGGGGAGTTTCCGCCAGGGCGAACGTGCGTCCGTCTCGGCTAAAGGCGATTCCGGCTATGGAAATGCCTTCGCGATCCGAATGGATGTCCAGCCGGATTACGTCCCTGGGTTGCTGGGGCAGAACGTGTTCCGGAAAAAAAACCAGAAGGCCGGTGATGTAAATTCCCGCGCGCAAGAATTTCAATGCAAGAGCTCCTTTAATAGACCGGGCGCGCGATACCGTTTACGCAGTCGGCGGAGTTCATCGCCCCGGACGAACTTGCCGCGTTCGCGAAACTGAATATATTTTTCACCGGCCGGACGGGTATAATCGTAGCGGCCGTCCGGCGCGGTGATCACGCCGATGCCGTCGGAGAACATGCGTAGAGTTGCGCGAAGCTTGCCGTTGGCGGCTTCGCGAATGCGAAACCGGTCGTCGTATCCGGTGGTGGCCAGGAACCTGCCGTCGGCGCGGACGCTTAACCAGCGCGGGCCCGCGGTTTTCACTTGATAGAGGAATTTACGATCGCGCCACCGGTAAGCCCTGAAACTTTCGTCACCCATGGTATACAGCATGGAACCGTCGGGACTCCACAGGCCTCTACGGTGATCAGGCAGAACCTTGATTCGCCGTCCGTTTTCGGCGCTGATGATTTCGATCCGAAACTTCGTGGTTCGAACGGTGGCGACCTTGCCGTTACTCTTCCTAATGGTTTTAAAACTGCCGCAACCCACCGCGATATACTTGCCGGAAGGATGCTGAAAGAGATACACCGCGTCCCTGGGAATATTCTTGAACGACTTCAGAATGTCGCCGCGGCGAGTACTCCGAATGTAAACCTCGGGTTTTTTTGTTCCGGACAAATACGTGACGGTCCCGCCGCCGGGCCGAAACCTCAAAAAGCGGGCCTGTGCGAAAGTCGCCAGCAGCTTCATGTCCCGCGCGCGACTGATTCTAATTTTGTCCTTATTGTCCCTGGTGAGGATACTTTCGCCGTCGGGACTCCACCATACTTCCCAGAGGTATCGCGCGCGATTCACCGCGTGCAGGACTTTCCCGTCCAGGACGCGTCGTATTTCCAATCCGCCGTCCGTCGAAGCCGAGGCGATGCGCTTGCCGTCGGGACTCCAGGCCAGCTCATGGGTGCGTCTCTTATTGTGTTTGAAAATTTTCCGAACGCGACCGCTGCGCGCGTTCCAGATCTTGATTTCATTGCCGTCCAGCACCGCCGTGGCATAGGAGCGTCCGTCCGGACTCCATTTCGCGGCGCTTGCGTAGGCTGAATGATGCATGTTTATCAGGCGATTTTCGGGGAAACGCCAGATGTGAATGCTCAACAGGTCGGCGGCGAGAGCGCTTCTCGTCGTCAGGAATTTTCCATGCCAGCGCGGTCGCCCCTGATCTCGAAAGTAGCCTTCGAAGGAACGCACCAGGGAACGGTCCCGCGTCCGCCAGAGTTTGATGGTA
The DNA here is from genome assembly GCA_964530305.1 of uncultured Leptospiraceae bacterium. Lineage (GTDB taxonomy): Bacteria > Spirochaetota > Leptospiria > Leptospirales > Leptonemataceae > CAZGYS01. The sequence continues at coordinate 103 of CAZGYS010000134.1, read as the reverse complement.
TGATCCTCGGAACCGGTCAACATGAACTTTCCGTCCGGACCCCAGCGCAGGCACCAACATGCCACCGATTGCTCCTACCCCAGGCAAGATGACATGTTGGTGC
>CAZGYS010000133.1:0-12450 GCA_964530305.1 uncultured Leptospiraceae bacterium | reverse complement strand
CTGGCCGACGACGCCGACCTGGACGCGCCCACGCGCCAGGAGTATCTGGCGCTCATAACCAAAAACGCCGACCAGTTGTCGGGCATGGCCCTGGATATCCTGGACTTCTCCCGGGGACGAGTCGAGCTGGACAAACGCAGTTACGACCTGGGCGAATACCTGGAGGAAGTGGCCGGCTTTCTGGGTCCGCTGTTCGCGGAAAACCAGGTTGAATTCGAGCATCGCCTGACGCGGGAAGCTTCCTTGAATTTCGACGGCGAACGCTTTCGTCGCGTAATTCAAAACATAGCCGGCAACGCGTGCGACGCCATGGCCGCCGCCGCGGGTGGCGGTAAGTTCACGCTGGAAATCGCCCAGGACGAAAATCGTACTCTATTCCATTTTCGCGACGACGGGCCGGGCATTGCCCAGGAGATCCAGGACACCATTTTTCAGCCCTTCGTTACCCACGGCAAATCCCACGGCACGGGGCTGGGCATGGCCATGGTCAAGAGCATCGTGGACGCTCACGGCGGCGAAATATCGTTCACCACTCAGCCGGGTGGGGGCACGGAATTCGTCGTCAGCCTGCCGGCTTGATGCCGCCCGGCATTTCCCATATTATCACTATTTTAGGTCGAAAAACGGCAAAATTGGGCGATTTTACGGCTCTAGAACGGAGAAACTAGTCCTTTCGGACTAGTAAAACAGCCAGTACGGGCTATGGTGTTATTTTCCTATCCAGGGTATGTTATCGTCGTGTTAGCGGGGGGCCTCGCGGCACGAGGAGCGTACCGACATGAAGAGAAAATACATACTAACCGCTCTCTTGACCACGACATTATTCTTTACGGGTGCGTGCGCGGAGGATGATCCCAACTTCCTCTGGCTCATGGGCCAGGGAACCACCGAGGGTTCGCAGGCGGCGGCCGACACGCCGGTGGAGTTCTCACTTGATGTAGGCGATGTGGCTGGAGATCCGAATTTCGTTTTCGAAACCACCCAGACCGTCTCCGTGAACGTAGTAGTGCAGGACACAAGCAACCCGGTCGCGGGCAGCCTGGTGCAGATTCGCGAAACCTCGGGCGCCTCCGCCGGGCGCGTTCGCTTCCAGGCCGTTTCCAATGAGCAAGGCGCGGTAACCGGCAGTTTTACCATCAACAACACCACGGACGAAGTTTCCCTGGAAATCGTCTACGCCGGACAAACGTATCGCTTTGTTATAAGCGTGCGCAACCTGCTGGCCATCAATCGCACGATACTCTTTGAAGCCGACGCGCTTCCCGTGCAGGCCTTCGATTCCGACGGCGACGGTGTGCCCGACGACGCGGATCAATTTCCGGACGATCCCAATCGCGCCGCGACCATTCGTTACCCGGCCGAGGGCAACTACACGGTCGCCTTCGAGGATCTCTATCCCCGCAAGGGCGATGCCGACTTCAACGACTTCGTCGTGCAACTAACGCATCAGGAAGACCTGGATGCTCAGGGTCGCGTGGTTCGCATTCGCGGCGATTACACCCATGTAGCGAAAGGCGCCGGCTACAATCACACGCTGCGCTTAAATCTTCCCGGCGTGGGCGGCACCTACGAAATTCGCCGCTACAACCCGGCGGGCGAACTCATCGATACGAAAACGGGCGAATCAACGGAACTCCTGGGCCTGGAACTCATGCCGCGTTCCAACACGACTATCGCTTCTCCCAACACGCGTCGCGGCAGCGCCTTTCAACCGGGCGATCGCTTCGAGATTGAAATCATTCCGAGCGCTCCGGTTCTTCGCGCGGACCTGGGACCCGCTCCCTATGATTTGTATCTGTATGTAATTAATACGAGAAAGGAAATTCATTTCGCGGGAAGGTATTTCAACGAGGACGGGACTGACCGGTACCTGGACTCCGACGGCTTCCCCTGGGCGCTTCTCATTCCGGGTAACTGGGGCTGGATGTATGAAAGAGGCAACATCCATGCCGCCTACGAGCACTTTGAAAGCTGGTATACCTCGGGAGGCGCGAACAATAAGGACTGGTACATGTTTCCAGATGCCGGTCAAGTTTTCGAGCTGTAGATTCTCGACACTAGTCTCTTCCAGATCCGAAGCCTCTCATCGTAAACTAACGGTGAGGGGCTCTTTTTTTTGCTTCCGCGAATCCACCACGCGGAACAAGCTGGAATCGACATGGAAAGCTCCGCGCAGGACGTTAAAGAGGTATCTCGCTACTACAACAGTCTGCTCTCCAGCATGTCGCCGCTGGTGACCCTGGACGCGGATCTCAGTATTTGTTTCGTCAATGAGTCCTTTCGCCGGGAATTCGAGACCCGCAATCGCCGCCTGGAAGGGGAGGACTTTTTCGCCGTCATCGAGCTCACCAGGGGGGACCGGGACGCCTTCATGGGTAATCTGGGCAAGTCCCGGGACCAGAAGATTCAGAACGCCGAGTTCAAGGTGGGAGAGAAACGCTATGGTTACTCCGTCTTCCGCTTCGAGGACGAAATCGGAATCATCCTCAAGAATATTACGGATATTAAGAAACTGGAGCGCAAGGTTGCGCATTTGCACACCCAGTTGCTGACATTACAGGAGCGAGAAAGAGAGCGTCTGGCGGCCGAACTCCACGACGGCGTGAGCCAGACCCTGATGGCCGCCAAATTGAACCTGACGACCTTTCAGCAGGACCCGGAAAATTCGGCGGATCAGTTTGAAACCGGGCTGGTTCTGCTGGACCGGGCCAGTCAGGAATTGCGCGAGATCTACACGGATCTCTTTCCGTCGATCTTGAACGAGATGGGCCTGGAGAGCACAATCCGCTGGTATGCCCGTAATTTTCTCAAGCTTAAGAATATCGAAACGGACGTCATCATCAATCTGGAGAATCGGCCCGTACGGGATACGCAAATCAACGTGTTTCGCATTGTGCAGGAAATCTTCAATAATATCATCAAGCATTCGAAGGCAACCCAGGTCAAACTGGAGCTGGACGATTCCATACCGGGACGCTTGCGTTTGTACGTGGAGGAGAACGGCATCGGTTTTTCTCCCCAGAGCGTGCGTCTGACTTCCGGCGGATTCGGACTGGAAAATATACATCGCCGTGTCGATTATATGGATGGGACCTTGACGATGGATTCGGAGCCCGGCAAGGGCACGCGGATTGAAATCCAGATTCCCCTCACGGAAGAGCAAGATTCGTAAACACAAACAATCGGAACCGAAAATAGAATGGGCACAATGCGAGTATTCCTGGCCGACGATCACGCGATTCTGCGCGAAGGTCTGCGGCACATATTAATCAAGACCGGCTATTGCGAAGTCGTCGGCGAAGCGGGCGATGGGCAGCAAGCCCTGGAACAGATTGAGCAACTCAAACCGGACATGGTGATTCTGGACATTTCCATGCCGGCCATGACGGGCATTGAAATCGCCCGTCGCCTGCGGCGATACCATCCGGACATCAAGATTATAATTTTATCCCGCCACGACAATGAGGAGTACGTAACCCAGCTGCTCAAGTTCGGTATTCATGGTTACGTACTCAAGGACGACGCGGGCAATGACTTGATTCGCGCCATCGAAGCCATCAATAAGAACGAAACCTATCTCAGCCCGCGCATCACGAAGCAGTTGATGACGGGCATGTCCGGCGGCGGCAAGAAGAGCGAATCCACGGGGCAGTTCACCAAACTCACCAACCGCGAACGCGAAGTCCTCAAGCTCATCGCCGAAGGCAATTCCAACAGCGAAATCGCCAAGACCCTCTGGATTTCACCCCAGACCGTGAAGATTCATCGCCAGAACATGATGAAGAAACTGGACATCCACAAGGTCGCCGACCTTGTAAAGTACGCCATCAAAAGCGGCATTATCGAGACCTGAGGGGCCGGGAATTTCCCAGCCCTGTCAGATTACGATGTTCTTGTATTTCGCCTTCCGAAAGACCGATTGCGATAAAGCAAGACGTCCGGCGCAATTTTCTCTTGACAAGTAAGTAAGCTACAATCCGGCGCGAACCGAACATCCACGGGCAAGTTAACTTAAGAAATCAATCCAGCGAAGCGTTTGCGGGGGTCCGGGGGGAACCGCAACACCCCGGCGAGGGAGGGAGCAGCGCTCCTTCCCTGGTTCGTTATTGCTCAACGCACAGTAAGCGATTTAACGTATTGCACCCGTCGCCGAAATTCGAGTTGGCTACGTCCGAAATGGAATTGTTATCGGTTGCCGCCGACGAGCCGTAGGTTCCGTCGAAGCCGCCGACATTGGTGGCCCAGGAAACGCAAGTATTGCCGGAAACGGTAGTGCGCCAGTCTTGGTCCAGCCCGGTCCACCAGTGCAGGGGCGTCGCGTCCGTATCGAAAGCCGCCGTCAGGGAAGCCGCGCCGAAGTCGAACACCGCGTTGGAATTGGTGGTGAACACGGTTTGATCATCCGCCCGGCGATACTCGGTGTCGGCCCGCATAATCCAGGACGAATGGGGACCACCGCCGGCGCAGTTGGCGTTGGTGCAGGCGATGCGATTCGTGCCGTCCACGATCATGGCCTTGTAGTCCGTTCCGGTTCCGCGCAAGGACGCGGGTTTCTGGTTGGCGCAAAAGTCGTCCGCGCCGAGAATAGGGTTCGCGAAACCGGTATTGAAGTCACCATGATGCGTGCCGGGAGTTACGAAAACGTATTTGCCGGTAAAGGTCGCGGTTGTATCCCCTCCCGAAGGCGTGGAGGTTACACCGGTCAGCGCGGCGATTTCCAGAATCTCTCCCTCGGGAAAGGCACGAGGACACGCGGTCACTGAAAGCATACCGGCACAGGCGAAGAATAAGCCGAGTACACGATAAACTTTTGAACGCGCAATCTTCATATTAAAATCTCATGGAGAAGCGAAACTCCGCCCTGCGCCCTTCCTTGTTTTCACCATCCGCGAAAACATTCACGTCGTAAGAGCGATGGGCAGGCTTCAGCCCGGCGGAAAGCGGAGTCGGCGGCTCCCAGAAGGCGACATCCACCAGATGCCAAATATAAACCAGGGTCAGCAAACCGGCGGCCAATCTTTGATCCTGGACGCGCGCGTCGTACTCAGCTCGGGCGTCCGCCCGCAATTCCCGCGCGACGAACAAGTTCTGCTGCGATTGCCCGCTCAAGAGAACCGACATCAGTATGGGATTATTACCGGGTTGCGAAGCGATGGAATCCGCCGACGCGCCTCTATTAATGACGAAGCCGGTTAGAACTCCCGCCAAACCCATGTAGGTGACGCCCGCCAGATTGTCTCCCCGCTGTAATTGCGGCAAGCCGGCCAGCAAGGTAGAGAAACTCCAGAATTCACCGCGATAGGTCGAGGGCGTTTCCGGTTGCTCGTCTCCGGCTTTTTTTTCCTTTTTGTTCGGCTGCCTAATTACGGCCTTCCGCGCCGCGAGGGACTCCTTTCGTTTGTAGGCGGTGGGCCGCACCAGGGCCGCCACCGTGTTCGACGAAGAACGCTCCGACCGCGCCGCCATCAGCGCCATGGAGGGCGCCGCGGGAACGGGTTTTTTCTTCACGCTTTCCGCGGCTCCCAGACGAACGACCCCCTTCGATGAAGAGGCTACGGAAACCCTCAACCAGTCGGACCAGACGCCGGGCTTACCGAATTTATTCAGACCGGCCACGCGAACCTGGTAGGTAGCCGGCGAAAGATTCAGGCGAACTCGATTGGCTTTGACGCGCTTACGAGAAATTCGCGCGGAGGCCGAGCGACGATACTCCACGACGTAACCCCGGCTGCCGCGAACCGTTTGCCACTCAATGGTAATCGAGTCGGCGAACGCCGGCGTTGCCATGAACATCATTACGAAGCAAGGAAGTATGCGCGGGACGACTCTCATGATTCGATGCTAACATTATCATAACGCGAGAAAAACGACAAGTTTTTATTTCAAAAAGCCGCCGAAACGCGCGAAAATATCGTATTTCGCACGAAGGTTTCGCATGGTCTTCGCGCTAAACTTTATTTAACGCGAAGATAGTATTTTCGCGCGAAGACGTACTAACCCCTTCGAAATCCAGTACTAGTCCAAAAGGACTAGATCGGCCGCAAACCGTTAATACCTCTACTTTTTGAAGCTGGGCTTGTCCGGACCGTCGCTCAGGGTAATCCGAAACGAAGCGCTCGACCGGGACGCGGTCTTTCCGCTTTTTGTCGAGGGTTTGGCGATGATTCGCCATGCAAACCTTCCGGTGTCCAACTTGCTCAAGTCCGTAAATCGCAAGCGCGGCCGTCGCGTCGAACGGCGATAAATCACGCGGCCGCGATGATACAGGGTAAAACCGTAACCGACGGCTCCGGGAACCGCGCGCCAGCGAAAGTCGATGAAGTCACGCGTACTCATATCCACGACGGAACGCGGGCGAGGAAAAATTACGCGGGGACGCGAAAGGTAAATCTTTACGGCGGGTTTCGCCGCGGGTTGAACGGGTTTCGGCGGCGACGGCTTACCGACCACGACGCGAAAGAGGCCGACCTTCGAAGTGACGCTTTCCTTGCCGCCGCGAACTTGAATACGCCAGTAGTACGTACCCGCGGTGAGATTTTTTCCCATGCGATGGTGGTTGTCGCGCACCTCGGAAGTCAGCAAGGGTTTCGCGTCGGCCGAGCCCTTGCTGACGCTCAACAAAGCACGCTGAATATCCGAGCCCGCACGCCAGCGAAATAGGACGCCCTCTTTCTTCACGACGGCGAGCTCCAAATCGCCGCCGGGGGCAATCAGCTTCGGCCGCGAGGACGCCGATGACTCACGCACGATGAAACGCCGTACGGGGCTGCGCGTTTCGGAACCGGGGAGGACGCCTTCCGTTTCCACGCGCCAGTAATACGTTCCGGCCGGAAAGGCACGCGAAATCCCCGTGCGATAGGCCCGAATGGTCGTGGTCTCTCCGTCCAGCGCGGGGTTCCGCCCCACGCGCACCACGTAGGAAAGCGCCAGGCGATCCGCCGTCCACGCGAAGCCCACCAGCGGCGGGCGAACGCTATAGGTGAATGTCCGGCCGTCGTCGGGACCATCCAATACAAGAGCAGTCCGTTTCACGACGCGAATTCGACGAGGGGCGGAAGTTTTGCCGGCCACGCGAATCCGCCAGTAATGAAAACCGGAAGGGAACGACAGGGTTGCCGAGCCCGTATTCGATGAACGCCGTCGAGTGACGGACGCCATGGAGCGCGAAGAAGAAATCTCAAGCACGACTTCGCCTTTTTCGCGCCATGAAAACTTCACGGGAACCTGAGCATCACGCGTGAAGAGTCGTAAATTATCCGGCGGCTCCAGGGGAACGGGTAAACCTGCCCGGGGAGCCAGGCGCACCTGTTTACCGTCTCCATCCACGCGCGCCGGCAGCGAACCAAAGGGCACCTCGAATTCTCGGCCATTGGGCGCGCCCACGACCAGGGGCTTATTGCCGGGCTTCGTTTTCTTGAGGAGCACGGAACCGCGATCCAGACGCACCTTGATGCGTTTGTCGCTTACCTGGAGAACGATCATGCTGTCCGGTTCCAGCTCGATGCGCGTGCGATCGTTAAGGGTAACAACCGCTTCCGAGGCGGCGTCGGTGCGAACGTAATTGTTATTGTAGACCGCCGAATTCAGGTCCAGATCACGCCAGACTACGCTGCCGCCGTCTCGCCCCTGGGCGATGCGAAAGCGATAGGTGATGGAACCCACCTTGCGCCCGCCGTCGTCGGCCGCATGGGAATCGCGCCACAACAAAACCAGGCAGGTCGCCAGAACCACCAGGGCCGTCGCCACCGCCGGAATTTCAGTTTTCCACGTTTGCTTCATCGGGCAGATTTTCGTTCACGAGTTTATCGGCCGACGCGGTCATCTGTTTTTTGGCGCCCGCGCTATTGTATTCGATGCCGACCATTTCGCGCAGCGCCCGCAGGGACATGGGGGTCGTGGGATCGTCTTTACGACCCATGACCGCGAAGACCGTCTCGGGCTTCGATTTACCCTTGATGCTGATTTCCGGCATGCGAGCCACATAATAAATACCCCGCACTTTCTCATAAGACGCGCTGGAAATCAAAATATCCGTCCCGAAATGCTTATTCAGGTATTCAATGCGCGAAGCCAGGTTCACCGCGTCTCCGATGACGGTATATTCCAGGCGCTCCTCGGAGCCGATTTGCCCGGCGATGACCGGCCCCGTATTGATACCGCAACCGATGCGCAGGGGCGGACGCCCTTTCTCCGGCGAAGCTTTATTGAATTCGATCAAGGCCTTGCGCATCATCAAGGCGGCGTTGACGGCGTTCTCGGTATCATTGCCCCGGGAATACAGGGCGCCCCAGTGAGCCATGATGGCGTCGCCGATGAATTTATCCACGACGCCGTCGGTATCGCGCACGCATCGAACCATGTCCGTGAAATAGTGGTTCAGAATTTCGACGACCTCGGCCGGCTTGCGCGATTCGGACATGGCCGTGAAATTACGCAGGTCCGAAAAGAAGATGGCGCATTCGCTGTGTTCGCCGCCCAGGGTTAGTTCACCGCGCAGGGCGCGTTCCGCCAGTTCCGGATTTACGAACTTACCGAAGGTGTGTTTGATTTTCTCCCGTTCCTCAAGTCCGGCGGCCATTGACTTAAAGGCGTCGGTGAGAATGCCGATCTCATCGCGCGAAGCGGGTTCAATCTCGACGTGGTAATCGCCCTGCTCCACTCTGCGCGCGGCGCCCACCAATCGCACGATGGGAACACTGAGCGTCCGGGCGAAAAAGACGATGAATAGAAACGCCAGCGCCAGCACGATACCGACGACGTAGAAGTTACGCCGCTGAATGCGAAAGACCGCGGCGAAGGCCTTGTCCGCGGGCAGGGCGGAGACGACTCCCAGACCGCCGAACTCCAGGACCTGGTAGGCCCCCAGATACTTGCGTCCCCGCCAATTGTATTCCCGGGAACCGTTGTCGATGGGACTGCCGAGCATGACGCGCACAATGGGCAAGTCACGGCGATTGGCGGCCGCCAGGGCCAGTTCCGGTTTGGAATGCACGAGTACGACGCCGGAGGGATCGGTGATCATCAATTCGAAGAGCTCCGATTCGCCGGAGAAACGAAAGGTTTTGAGAATTTCCCGGGACTCAAGATACACCAGGGCCACGAGCTTTCTTTCCCCCGCGCGCACGGGCACCGCCACGCCCAGCACGGGCAGGCGAAAGCCCGACGAAACATTACGCACCATGGGCGTTTTATCGTTGATGCCGCGAAAGAGCTTCGTGTTTTCCCGAATTTGCTTTTCGAATTCCGTCGGGGAAGGGCCGTGGCGCTTTAGAAAATCGGCGTTTCGAAAAGAGCGAATGAATTTCAAGCCCCCGGGCCTACGCTCGGCCACGCCGAAGAATATGTAACCGGGGTTGCGGCCGAACAACTGTTGCTCGAAGAATTCCCGGTCTTCCTCGGTGGAGTTCTCCAGCGCCCGAGTGAGGACGCGCGAAATATAATCCAGATTGCGCAGGTCCGACTGCAACTTGAGACCGATCATGCGCGCCAGGCTCAGGTTGTAGTTTTGAATGACCCGACGCGATTCATCCGTGAACGCATCCGTGGCCCAGATGATCATGGCCGAGAGGCTGACGAAGATCGTGGCGGTGACGATGACGAGGAGCTTTACGCGTATGGTAAAGCGGGAAGGTTTGACGCGCTTTTCACCCGTATCCATGATACAGGCGCCGTTCTGGAGGATTACGCTTGGATTGTCGAGTGCCTTTCGCCGAAGGAGGGTTTCCCGCGGCGAAAGGCTCGAGAACTTAAGAAGCTTGCCGGCCGGGAAGCCTGCAAACTGGTGAAATCGACCCTGTTAGTTCAGGAATTTCATCATGCCGCGCAGCTTTTGACCCACTTCCTCGATGGGATGCTTCGCGCCTTTTTCCTGCAGGGACTTGTAGTTGGGATAACCCTTGTTGGTATCCTCAATCCACTCTTTGGCGAATTTACCGCCCTTGTCTTTTTGAATCTCGGAGAGCACTTCCTTCATGTGCTCTTTAACCGAGGCGTCGACTACGCGGGGACCGCGCGTCAAATCGCCGTATTCGGCCGTATCCGAAATGGAGTAGCGCATGCGGGCGATTCCGCCTTCATACAGCAGGTCGGTGATGAGCTTAACTTCGTGCAGACACTCGAAGTAGGCGATGTCGGGATCGTAACCCGCTTCGGTCAGGGTTTCGAAACCGGCCATGATCAGGGAGGTCAAACCGCCGCAGAGAACGGCCTGCTCACCGAAGAGGTCCGTTTCGGTCTCGCTACGAAAATCCGTTTCCAGGATGCCGGCACGACCACCGCCCACGCCGGAAGCCTGGGCCAGCGCGCGGTCACGCGCCTGACCGGTTGCGTCTTGATAAACGGCAATCAGGCAGGGAACTCCGCCGCCTTCTTTATAGACGCGTCGAACCAGGTGACCGGGGCCTTTCGGCGCCACCATGTAGACGTCCACGTCCTTCGGCGGAACAATCAGTTCGTAATGGATATTGAAACCATGGGAAAAAACCAGAGCGTCTCCGGCCTTGAGGTTCGGCTTAACCGCTTCCTCGTAGATTTTCGCCTGTACCGTATCCGGGGCCAGGATTTGAATGATGTCGGCTTTCGCGCTCGCCTCCGCGGGAGAGAGCACTTCGAAACCGTAGTCTTTCGCGTCCTGCACGGACTTCGAATCGGGACGAAGACCAATCACCACGTCGAGCCCGCTGTCGCGCATGTTCTGCGCTTGCGCGTGGCCCTGACTACCGTAGCCGAGCACGGCGATGGTCTTGCCTTTTAGAATATTGAGATCACAATCTTTATCGTAGAATACTTCCGCCATACGGGCAGACTTGAGCGGACGAGCAAGCCGGCAAGTAAAATCCGCGGGAGCGCCGGTCGCCCTGGATTATGTCGCGCACAATTCGAGGCCGACTTGCCCCCGGGGACAAGTCCCGCTTGAAAAGGCGATTCCTGCTTGCGTTATTCTTCGCCGCTTCCCGTATTGCGATTATCGCCTTGCAAGAATTCGTAACATTTGCTTAATAGATTAATCAAGGGCGAAACCCACCAGGAGGGATCCGAATGTCGGACAGTTTCATCATCAGGCGCGCGGACGGCAGCGAACGAGCCATATCCGGCTATAAATTCGCGGCGCCGGCCGCCGATTACAAGGTCTACGGCTCGGACGGCGGCTCGGACGAACTGCCTTCGAAAGTGGACCTGCGGCGATACATGACCGCCGTGGAGGACCAGGGCCCCATCAATTCCTGTTCGGCCAATGCCGTGGCGGGGGCCTATGAGTATCTGGTGAAACGCCACCTGGGAGACGATTCCTACGACGTGAGCCGACTGTTCATCTACTATAACGGCCGTGCCCAGGGAGACGACGAGATCAAGGACGACGGATCGGTCATCGCCTATTGCATCAAGAGTCTGAGTGAGCAGGGCGCCTGTTCCGAGGAAACCTGGCCCTACAACACGGAGCAGGTAAATGAGGAACCGGACGAGGACTCCTACGATGAAGGTCAGGACTTCCTGGTGGAGGACGTAGCTCGCGTTCCCACGGATCTAAACGCCTGGAAAAAATGCCTGGCCGAGGGTTATCCCATTATCTTCGGGATGCGGCTCTACAAGTCGTTCGATAAACATCGCCGCAAGGGCCTGGTGCCCATGCCCACCCCGAGCGAAGCCTCCCGGGAATCCCACGGCGGCCACGCCATGCTGTGCGTCGGCTATTCGGACAAGGACAAGGTCTTCATCGTCCGCAATTCCTGGGGCACCCAGTGGGGCGATAACGGCTACTGCTACATTCCCTACGATTATCTGATCAATGAGAAGTACAATGGCGGCGACAGCTGGCTCATTCGGCGGGTCGAAGACGTGGAGTACGACGACGAACTCTACGCGGACGACGACGATTCCATTCTCGAGGACATCGACAGCGAACTGGCCAACATGTCCGACGAAGACTACGAGGCCATGCTGGAGGACATGGGCGATTTTTCCCTGGAGTATCGCCTGGGTCTGATCCTCTTGCACGCCGCTTCCGCGGACGGTGAACTATCCGACGAAGAGATGGCGGAGATTTCCGGCTACATGACGGATACGTTGGATTCCCTGGGCATCGAAATGAGCGCCCGGAAGATCCTGAAAAACTGCGCGAAGCATTTCGAGGACGAGGACCTGCTGGACGAAAGCGTGGAACTCTTCGCGGACTATCTTTCCAAATCGGCCCTGGCCGGCATTCTGAGCGATATCGAAAGCATCATTGAGGTCGACGATTTATCGGACGAGGAAGACGAATTCATCGAGTCGCTGGTGTCCGTGTGGCAACTGGGAGAAGACTCGGACGGCGACGACGAGTACGATGATGATGACGACGACGATGACGAATACGACGAGTAACGAAGCCGCGCCCGCCGGTTGAATCCCGGCGGGTGACTTCCTCGTCGGCCGTTTTAGAGCGGGCTCTTAACCGGCTGCTTCGGAAAGAAC
>CAZGYS010000132.1:0-12507 GCA_964530305.1 uncultured Leptospiraceae bacterium | reverse complement strand
CTTAAAGTTTGTGGGTGCTCTAGAGCTCAAACCTCTGCAGAGATTTTAACCAAATTATCAGTGTATGTTCAACACAAGAGGAGCAAGAAATGGTAATGTTCTAGGAGAGAATCAGGCAGCAGCTCAAAGTTTCACCAATGGGCTGGGGTTTCTTCGAATTTCGGGCATACGTGCGTTCCGTGCGCGCAGGCGATTCTCCCATGGCGCATTCCATTCGCGAATTCGAGGAGAAGGTTCGTTTATGGCATGCGAACGAATCGCCTGAACTGGATGATTACGCGAAGTCGAGTCATTGGCTGCCTGATGATTTAGCCTGGCAACTGCTGCGCGAAGGCACGGCACATTTGCCCGATCGCAACATCATCATCGCGGGTTATCCCGTGACCAGATCCCAATCGCTGCGCTTCGAAACGCCGGATTGGTACCTGGCGGCGGTGGCGCACCTACCCGGGGGAGCTCCGGCCAATGAAGGGGCCGCGGAGCGCGGGCGGGACCGGGCCCAATCGCACTGGGTCCGCGACGAGTTCCCATTGGTCGAGCACTATCAAAAGCGTCACATGGTTCTTAAGCTGGACCCGGCCTGGTCGGTGCAGGAGACGGCGTCTCACTTGAAAACGGACGTGGAAGCGCGTTTCATGAAACTCGTGGAATATCTGCTGCCGAAGGACATGTCCGTCGCCGTTCGCGGCGGATCCTGGGAGGCACGCAAGAGCGGTCGGTCTTCGCGGGTGTATCGCATTCAAAAAGACGCAAGCGTCCATTTTCTGAAAGTCAGCCGGATTGGGGATGGGGACATGACCCGCGCGGGAGCCGTTCTTACCGACGACGTCATGGCGGGTTTTCCCCTGGACTTGCCCGCGCCGACGGCGCCTTTCGCTTCGCGCAACGGCCTGGGGTTTCTGTTGACCCGCGAACTCCGGGGCGTCACGGTCAAGAGCTTGCTTAAAGCCGCTTCAAATGATTCGGGACGGCTGAAAAGAATCATTCGGGCCTGGGCGCGGGCGCTGGTTCGCATTCACGGCTTTCATCCTGGCTCGGCGGCGAAAGCGTCCGGATTGTTCGCCGACCTGTCGTTTCCTGCCTTGTTGGAGCGGGCGCGTGAACGGCTGGCGGCGGGCCTGATTTCGCCGGACGCGTTCAGTGCTCGCTATGAAGGCACCGGCATCCGGGATCCCGGATTGGAACTGAACGCCGTCGCGGAGGCGGCCGGAGAATTTTCATTCACGACGGACGTGTTTCTACATGGTGATCCGTGCGCTCCCAACCTGATGATGGACCCCGAAAGCCTGGAAGTAACCGGTTGCCTGGACGTGGGCGGCATGGGCCTGGGAGATCCGGCCTGGGATCTCGCATTGGCGGAGTGGTCCTTGCGTCACAACACGACCGGCTTACCTCGTAATGCCTTGAGTCTGGAATACCATGGGGACCCGGCGTTGGGCGGGAAAGTCGAACTCATGTATCGCCTGGCGCGATTCATTTTATAGATTAAGTATTTTGTAGTCTATGAATGGCCGGGGCGCCAGGGGATGCGCATGGTTGAATTCTTGCCTGCTCTTCCCCGCGCGATGGAACGGTAAATCGAGGCCAGCAAGAGATTGGTGCGTTCCTGTTTTTCCAGCAAGGTTTCCGACGGTTCGCCGCGCAGGAATTGCTCGAAGGTCACGCGACGCGCGGCTTCATTGTGGCCTTCACCGGATTGCCGTCTGACTTCGCGTCCCACTTCAATTTTTTCGAAGGGTTGTCCGCCGATGAGAGCGGCATTACGAAAGACGTAGATATCAAAATGGTCCAGGTGACCCGGGCCGTATTCCATTTCCACGGTCTGCTGGGTATCATGGGATTGATATGAGTGCACTTGAATGTTCAAGAGAGACGACGCGTGCAGATTCATGTTTTCATGGCGGATACGACCGTTGCCCTTGTAGGGATCCCGGGGCGGGGCACTGGAGCTTCGCGCGGAAAGGGAATCCTGCTGAAGCGCCAGGGAAAGATTCGTTCGGACCAGATCGCCTTCCATCAAACGGCCCTGGAAAAATACGTCTCTTTCGCCGTGGTTTTCCAGGGAGGTTCCTTCGGGGGAAGTCCGGTTCCCGGGAGCGTTTCCGAACCAATCGCGGTATTTTTCATCCGGGAGCAGCTCCAGGGAATCCCGCGCGCTCGAACTCATGGTGTGAAAGTCCAGGGCATCCGCGCGAATATGTCGGGCGGGCTCATTGCAATCAGTCAGCCAGGCGAGCAGATCCACGAAGTGATAACCCGAGTGCAACAGCTTCCCCCAGCCGTATTTATAGGGATGATGATCGCGCTCCCATTCGTGGGGCATGACCCACATGCCGTCCGCGTGGTTGACGCTCAGACTGGATATGGGACATTGAAATTCGTCAATAAAAGATTGCAGTAAATCGCGAATGTACGCGTAGCCCCGGTGGTTGCGTCGCTGGCATTGGACATAGACGCGGGCATGGGATGTTCGTAAAGCATCGCGAAGGCGCAGGAAATCGTCATAAATGTAATTCGCCTGAACTTCATCATTGGCCGGGTGGGGCCTGGCGCCGACGGGTTTATCCATGAGGATGCGGAGATTGGCGTGGATGCCCCATTCCAGGTAGGCCGCGTGGGTTTCGGGCGCGCTGGAGATGATGACGGCGTCCATTTCTCCGGCTTCGTGGAGGCGATTCAGGGCGGTGCTTGCCTGAGGATGGGGACTGTTCGCCGAGACGTCCGTCGCCGTCGGGAGCGTGTCGTCCAGGTACACGATTTCGCGGGGCTGGATTTCGACTCCGCGCAGAAAGGCGTCGGTTTCCGCGCGCTTGCTCTCCAGTTCAACCAGGCAGACCAGGGAAAGTTCGGCGGCGTATTTCTCCAGCAGCGGGTAGTAGATTCGCTTCGCATGTGGTCCCAGACCAATCAAGGCGATTTTGCTGTGGGAATTGCGCGGGGGCGTCATACCGGAATTCTACCCGACATCATTCTTGTCCTGGCCCACGCTCCATTCCAAATGATGGGCGTATCCCAGTAGATCCTTCAGGAAAATACGAAAGGCGTGTCTGGTCTCGGACGACCAGGCGAAACCGAAATGACCACTCCACTCGGACGTGCCGATCTCGCCCTGGTCGTTGAGGCCCAGACGTCCTCCTAGAACGCGCCCCGGAGTTTCACTCCTTTCGTCCGCGAACATCGCCGCCAGGCGATCATGCCCCTCGAAGTCCAGGGCCACCAGCATTGTTTTATGCTCGGTATGAAAAATAAAGTCAAGATAGTCATGCCGAACGGTATGCGCAAGCCGCGTCGGGTCCGCGGTATCGGCGGCGTTTAGGCTCACGCGCAGGACCGAAACATCGTCCCTGGTTCGCGGCGATTTAACATTGTTCAACTGGTTCTTCATCAGGCGTTCGCTTCATTGCATAAGACGAGAATTCGCGTCCCAACGTTTCACTGAAGCGTACATGATTCTTGCGTGCCGACGCCGGCCAGGCGATGCACGGGGTCCGTACTTTACGGGAGTAGTCCACTAGTCGAACGAGCGTTCTTCGTGGACGATTTCGTACTTAATGCCGTCCGGATCCTTGAAGTAGAGGGCGTAGTACGCGGGACCGTGTTCGGGATAAAAGCGAGGTGGTTCGACGATCACGGCGCCCGCGTCCTTGATGGCCGGATACAATTCATCCACCTGGGCCGGTGACTCCGCCTTGAAGGCGATGTGATGCACCGAGCCGGGCTTACGGCGATGAACGTCTTCGTCGCGAAAGACCGACCGGGGGGAATTGATGCCGATCACCAGCAGGGGGTGCGCGTATTCAATCGCCTCGAATTCATGGGACGGGGCGCTGCCTTTGTGCTTGTGCTTCAGATCGAATCCGAGCAGGGGCATGAGTTTATCGTAAAATACTTCCGCGCCCCGGATGTCTTTCACGGTGATTTGCAGGTGGTCGATGACTGGTTTCATATTCGGTACGCTGGAATTGACAAAATTTGGGGGATATGGATGCTACGGCCATGAAAAAGTTCACCTTTCTAATGATGATTCTGGGCGGCCTGCTGGTCATGGGGTGCGGTTCCCAAAACGCGGATGCCTGTCGCCGGGGCAATCTGCAAGCTTGCAACGCGGCCTGTGACGCCGGAGACAAGCAAGCCTGCGCGAAACAGGCGCAACTCGCCGTCATGAAGTGCCTGAAGGAGGGAGACCTGAAGGTGTGCGCCAATATGTGCCTGATGGCAAAGGTCGGAAAGCAAGCCTATTGCGCCAAGCAGAAGGAGCTTTGCGGCAAAGCCGAGAACAAAGGGAAGGAGCAATGCGCCGCCGTAGAATAGGCCCGTTTCCCGGCTGAATTTTCGGCTCCCATGGAAGTCTCACTTCTTAACCAGGGTTAAGTTCTTTAGTCCGTAGACATGTTACTCTGAATCCATTCAGTCGGGCGCTCAACGTCCGGTGCATAAACCAATGGAGTCAAACATGTCACGGATACTTGATCGAAAAACCTTTCTCTCCAGGTCGGCGGCGACCGCCCTGGCACTGACGGCCTCGGGAGCTCTGAGTACGCTGGGGGCGCGCACGAGCAAACCCCCGCGTACCAAATATGACGAAGAGACCACGGCGGAAGAGGTCACGCGCGGTTTGAACCTGACCGGCAAGACGATCCTGATTACGGGCGCCAATTCCGGATTGGGTTTTGAAACGGCCCGGGTTCTGGCCGGTCGCGGTGCTCATGTTCTCGCCGCCGCGCGCAATATGGACAAGGCCCGCAAGGCGGCCGTGAGCATCAAGGGCAAGGTCACGCCGCTGGCGTGCGAACTCACGGACTTTGATTCCATCGCGAAGTGCGCCGAAGCCGTGGAGCGCATGGGCCTGCCCCTGGACGCGCTCATCTGCAATGCGGGGATCATGCTGCCGGATCGCCAACTGGCCCGGGGTCTGGAAAAGCAATTCGTCGTAAACTATCTGGGTCACTTTCTGCTGGCACAGAAGCTGGTCCCGCGTTTGCGCGCCTCGGGTCGGGGGCGATTGGTGCTGATTTCCAGCGGCCTGTATGTTAAGGCGCCGGCCATGGGCATCGACTTCGACGATCTCCCCGCGGCGAAAACCTACGAACAGTTTCGCAACTACGGCCAATCGAAACTGGCCATGATTCTGTACGCGGATGAGTTTTCGCGCCGGTACCCGGACCTGAAGGTAACGGCGAACGCGGTGTACCCCGGCGTAATCAATACCGGTCTGTTTCGCAAGCTGGAATGGTATAAGCAATTCGTGCTGGATCTGTTCGGCTGGGCGTTCCTGTTCACCAAGTCCGTTCCCCAGGGCGCGGCCACCCAGACTTTCGCCGCCGTGCATCCTTCCATGGAGGGCGTCTCGGGTCACTTCGTGGCCGATTGCAATGTCATCGAGCCGAAAGGTCCCCATGCACGAAACAAGGAACTGGCCGGTCGCCTGTGGCGGGAATCCATGAAGCTGACCGCGGGTTATTTAAGTTAACCGGAAGCGGAGAGGCGCGCGTAGAGCTTTCGGAATTCGTCATTGGGCCGACGCCCATCGCCGTTTTCCGAGAGTTCGCGCTTGATGCCGGTGACGAAGAACATTTCAAAGGATTCGCCTTTATTGGTAATGACCATGCCCCGGGAAACGGCATCAAAAAAATCCCGCGTGGCCTCGAAGGTTTCTCGGGAGACGTTGATCTTGCCCGGTTCGCAACTGGATTCCATGCGACGGGCCTGGTTGACCGTGTCTCCCCAAACATCATAGGTGAATTTCTTGCGCCCGACGATTCCGGCCACGAGCGGTCCCGTGTGGATCCCCAGGCGCGCCTGCCAGAAGGTTCGTCCCGCGTTCATGCGAACCGAACGCGTCTCGAACATGAAGGCCTGGATTTCAATCGCCGCCAGAACCGCGTCCACGGCATGGGTCCGCGTAGAGGAAGGAATTCCTCCGGCGTACATGTAGGAATCGCCGACGGTTCTCAGTTTTTCCAGTCCATTGGCTTCCATCGCGGCGTCGAAACGAGTGAAGCAATCATTAAGTTCCCGCAGCAGGTCGACCGGCGAAAGTTCACCGGCCGCCTTGCTGAAATCTTGAAAGTCGGTAAAGGCGATGGTGACCGAATCATAGGAAACCGGCGCGGGCGGCGCGTGCTCCTTCAATTCATCCGCTACTTCCCGGGGCAGGATATTCAAGAGCAGCCTTTCGGACTTTTCCCTTTCGTCGTGCAGGCGACCTTCCACTCTTTCGCTGGCCGTGTACAAATAGTACATCAAGGCGATGGTCGTCATCAAGCCCGTGATGAGGGAAGCGTTTTCAATGACGTCCAGTACATCGGGCGCGAGCTTGTAATACGGTGGATGGGAATCGTAGAGTAAAGTCAGGCCCGTCATAAGTGAAATACTAAAAAGAAAGATGACCCGGATGTAACGCATGGAACTGGGCGAAAAGAACAAAAACGGAGTCAATGCGATGGGGAATAAAAAGAAATGAATCCCGGCGTCCCGGCCAAGTAAATACGAAAGAGTGGCGACATGCAGGTGAGCATTCACCACCAGCAAGACCGGAGTCGTTCTGGTATAGCCCCATCGATTCAAGGGCAAGGCCGCGCCGTACAAGATGCCGAAGCCCAGGGCAATCCAGCCTACCAGTTCCAACCCAGTTGCGTGATACAGGGCCACATAGAACATGGTCAGGACGAAACCGACGATACCGCCCTGATTGGAAAGAATGATGCGCTTTCTTTCTTCCAGATTGCGAGCGTAGGACGTGCCGACATGGGCCGGCCTTCGCCAGGGGCCGCGTTGCTTGCGCGCGGAACTCATAATCCAGCGGGACCTCGCGCCGTAGCATCGTCAAGTGGAAGAACGGGAATTTCGGGTTTTCAGTTCGAAGGCCTCGCGGAATGTTAGCATCGTGTCTGAAACCATGTTCAAATCGGAATTTCGGTTCCAATTTCGCCCCTACCAGAAGCGGATCCTGGAATACTTTGATCACCATCTCGCGGACAACAAGCTGCATGTCGTGGCTCCGCCCGGTTCCGGTAAGACCATCCTGGGACTGGAGGCCCTGCGGCGATTGAATCGCCCGACCTTGATTCTGGCGCCCACGCTTACGATTCGCAATCAGTGGTTGGATCGCTACCTGGAGTTCTTTCTAAACAAGAAGCGCGCACCGGCCTGGATTTCCCTTGATATCACGAAACCGAAATTCCTGAACATCATCACCTACCAGGCTTTGTTGAGCGAATCGCGCAAGCAGTCACCAACGGAAACGATTCCGGAAGAGGAACTCGAAGGTGATTCCCCGGGAGAACCAGCGGGCGGAACAAAGACCGCCGGCGAAAAAGCCCGGGCGCCGGGACGCGTGATTCAATTACTCAAAGGGGCCGGCATCGAAGTACTGGTACTGGACGAGGCCCACCATTTACGAAAGGAATGGTGGAACACTCTCAATCGCATTGAAAAAGAAATCAATCCGCGCATCGTGGCCTTGACCGCGACGCCCCCCTATGACGTTAGCGCGCAGGAGTGGGAGCGATACACTTCATTGTGTGGTCCCGTGGACGCCGAGATTTACGTACCGGAACTGGTGCGGGAAAAGAACCTTTGTCCCCATCAAGACTATATCTGGTTTTCGCGCCCACGCAAGAGCGAGAATCTTGCCCTGGCGGAGTTTCGCGAAAATGTAGATCGCTTCGTGGAGGGATTGCGCGTCGACCTGGAACTCAAGTCGCTCCTGGAAGCGCACCCTCACATCACCCGACCGCGGGAAAATCTGGAAGGCATTCTCGCGGATCCCGCGGCTTTCAGCGCCAAACTAATTTTCCTGCGAACGGCGGGCGTAACGGTAGAGCATTTGTTCAAGCATCTGGGCGTCGACGGCGAAAAACTACCGCCCCTGAATCATCACTGGTTGGAAATCTTGCTGCGCGATTTACTTTTCGTGGAGGCAAAGGCGCTTCGCAAGGAGCAAGATAAAACGCGTCGAGAAGTAAAAACAATTCGAGCCGCCCTCACGGCGCTGGAGAAAGCGCGTAAGCAAAGAGAGGCGGCGCAACGGCGTGAAGGACACTCTCCGGAGGGAGAAGCGGCCCAGGAAGATGAACGCCTTGCGTTGGAGAAGCAACGCGAACAGACCGAAAGTTTGGACGCCGCCCGGCTGGAACTGGAACGCATTGAAAAAGCGAATCGAGTTATCGCCCGCGTCGGGCGGGATGCTCGGCGCATCGGAGTCGTGGATTACAGTCGCGTTCGTTTGAACAACCCCGAGCTGGTATCGCGTATTCTTTCCCGAAGCCTCTCGAAAATCGACGGCGTGGAGCACATCGTCGAACTGGAGGCGAATTCCCTGGGGCGCGAAATGCGCATGGTGATTCTGACGGATTACATTCGGCGTGGGGAATTGCCGTCCCGTTCCGGAGACGAAACCGAACTCTCAAAAATGGGAGTCGTGCCTCTCTTCGAAAAGCTACGCCGCGGAGGCCGTCGAGAGCCCATGGCGGTTTTGACGGGGAGCCTGGTCATCGTCCCGAAATCGGCGGTGGGGGCCCTGGTTCGCCGCGCGCGGAGTTTGCGTTTACCCGCGAATATCATATCCCCAAAGACGCTGAATTTTACCGACGATTTTCAAAGGCTGGAGGTTACGGCCGGGCGTCGTCAGAAACTGGTGCGATTGATTACGGACGTTTTCACGGAGGGTGAAATACGAATTCTCATCGGAACCACGGCCCTGCTGGGCGAAGGCTGGGATGCGCCGGCCATGAATTCCATCGTGCTGGCTTCCTCCGTCAGTACTTTCATGCTCTCCAATCAGTTGCGCGGTCGGGCCATTCGCTCCCGCGAAGGCCATCCGGATAAAACGGCGAACATCTGGCATCTGGTTTGCCTGGAGGAGAAATTCGAGGGTCCGGACTACGAGGCGCTCCGAAAACGTTTTCGGGGTTTCATGGGCCCGGCTTTTGATCAGCCGCGCATCGAGAGCGGTCTGGAGCGGCTGGGTATCGCTTCGAATGAAATCGCCTTTGTTGATCTGATCAATCAAACCATGCGCGAGCACGCCGAGAATCGCGCGGGTCTGCGTGCTCGCTGGGAGCAAGCGTTGGAGGGCGATGACCTGGAACACAAATTGGAATTTCGTCTTAAGGCCTCGGCCAAACTTCCGTTTCGACCCTTTGCGCTCTTTACATCCTTTGCCGAGCTGCTCACGAAGGGGGCTTTTCTCTTCTCCTCTATAATTCTGATCGGCGGTCAGCTTGCCGCGCGAATTACCGTGCAGGATCAATTCTCGGGCGCAATCTGGATCCTGGCCGGGGCCTGTCTGGTGGGCTTCGCGTTCACCTGGCGCGATTTCTTCCGAGCCGCGCGGATCTTTTTCCGGAACGGGCCCATGGAATCCAGCGCGCGCGAAGCGGCTTATGCCTTGCTGGAGTCCTTACGCGCGGCGGGACGCATCCAAACTCCTCGAAGTAGAATTCGCATTGAAATGACGCGGTTCATGGAAGAGCACATCATGGTCACCGCAAAGGGACTTTCCCTGGAAGATCAGGCGGTTTACTTCCCGGCCCTGAATGAAATTTTCAGTCCCATTAAGAACCCTCGCTATCTACTCGTGCGCCGAGGGAACTTATTCGGGTTTCGACGTCGCGATTATCATGCCGTGCCCGAAGTACTCGCGGCGCGCAAGGAAGACGCTGAAATCTTCGCCTCCCATTGGCGCGACCACGTGGGACCCATGGAATTGCATTTTACGCGCAACGCCAACGGTCGTCGACTACTACTGGAAGCGCGCCTGCACAACCTGTCGGAGGAACAGGACGAAGGCGAGCAGTTTAACGTCTGGTCCTGAGAGTCTACCTCACTACACGAGTCTCTTACTGAGAATAATTTTATCGTCACCCTGGGCGTAAAAATCGCGAATGCGCCCCTCCAATGCGAAGCCGACTTTAGTGTAGAATTCGCGGGCGCCGACAAAATCATCGGTACCGGAAGTTTCCACGATGAGGAGGCGAACGCCTCGCTCCCGGAGGGCTTGCATCGCGGCGTCGACCAGCGTCCGGCCAAAACCTTGTCCCCGGCGGTCCGAAGCTACCAGCAGCATCAGCATGTTCCAGGTGCCGTCGGTGAGGGCCTCGGGGGCGCAATAGACCAGGCCGCCGTCCTCGATCAGCAGCCAGAGTTCTTCACTGCCGCCGGCGAGGTGTTGTTCCAGGGTGGACTGGACGTGTTCTACTCCCGGGGCGTCGAACAGACCGCTTGCCCGCGTTAAGTTACGAGCGATTTCCAGGTCCGCCTTCGTTACGGCGCGCACCCGGGATGTTTCACTATGATTCATTTCCTGATTCCTTGCAGCGTGGGATTTAATTTTCCCACACATGGTATCGAAAAAAAGGGGGCCTGAATTGGATCTTTGCGACATTCGCCTTAAACGCGAAGCAGCGTGTCCACTCGCGGTGCATCCAACAGGATGGTCGGATTATGACCGGAGAAGCGTTTGAATTCGCGAATGAAATGCGATTGATCGCAATAACCCAGGTCGTAGGCCAGGGAAGTGAGATCTCCATGCCGGGCGGGCGAACGCATGGCCCGGGTGAATCGCAGCAGGCGCGAATAGAGGCCGGGCGTAAAACCGGTGCAGCCCCGGAACTTGCGTTCGAATTGACGCCGCGATAATCCGGACCAATGGGCGATTTCCTCCATGGGAATTCGGCCCCGGGTTTGTCTCAGGCGATGAATCGCGCCGTGAAAGCGAGGGACGCGAAAATCGCCCAGGCGCGCTCGTAGAAAATCACGCAGCACCAATACGCGTTGTTCGGCGCGAGTCTCCCCGGCCATGTTATCGATCAGTTCGTTTGCCGTGGGGCCTAGAAATTCCCGCCCCTGGAGGCGTGCATTGCGCGCCAGGGAACCGGGGATGCCGAAGAACGGCTCAATCATTTCGGCGTGGAGAGTCGCACCCACGAATTCAACGGCGTCCGGCGGGGCATGGCTTTGAAAACTCTCCTGAGGCCCCATGAGAACAAGTTCAGGCCGGCCGGAAAAATGATCGCCCATGGGCACGCCTTTGATTCCAAAAATCAGTTCCGCTTCGCTCTGAGCGCATAGAAGAAACGGAGTCGGTGCCGACAACCGCGGGGGAGGCGCCGAGAAATACCAGAAGCCCACGATTAAATGAGCCAGGTCGGGCGGCGGCGGATAGGAGCGTAAAAGCATGGACTACACTCGCAAAGACTGGGGATGGGAAAATACATTACCGGGATCATAGAGCTTTTTGAGCGCGGTCAGCCGCGATAGGTTTTCGCCGTAGTAGGCGGTCAGGGGATCCCGGAAACCCAGGTCCGGATAGTTACGATAGTGTCGGCGAATGCCCGCTGCTTGAAGCAGGTCCCGAACCGCGGCGAAACCCCGGGCCTGGGCGGCGGGTTGGGGCCCGGAGGGCCAATAGGTTTGCAGTTCGCCCAGGAAGGGAAAGCCCCGGTGGGGATAGGCGGCGCTTTCGCGGCGATGAGCGTCGTCCACGGCGCCGCCCAGCGTGTTCACTTGAAAGATCATGCCCCTGGTTCGTCCTACTATGTCGAACATCTCTCCGGCTTTCGTCGCGATATCCGCGAAGCCGCGGTAATAACCGGCCGAACAATTATGGAAATGGAGTGGTTCGGGGCGTCCATAGTAGGCGCGCACGGCGCGCGGCAGAGGACGGCGCGTGGGAGTGTAGGCCCGATCCATGAGTTTTTCCAGGCTCTTGAGCACGGACGTGGGAGCTTTCGCCGCGAAATCGGTAACCAGGATCGTAAGCGTCGTATGATTGAGCACGAAGGCGGAGAACGCGGTGCGGGGTAAATCGCCCGCTAATTGAAACCACTCCCGACAAAGTTGAACGGCCTGCTCCGCGTTCAGGCTCCGGGACTTGAATCGCCAGGCGCCCAGGGAACGGGGCAGGGGTATGGTCTTGAACTCCAGGGAAGTAACGACTCCGAAGTTGCCGTTATTCCCGCCGCGCAGGGCCCACAGCAGCTCCGGGTCTTCGCGGGTATCAAGCACGCGGCCCGTGCCGTCCACCATGCGGGCGCTCAGCAGATTATCGCAGCTGAGACCATAAGCGCGCGAAAACAAACCGTAGCCGCCGCCCAGGGTCAGACCACCCAGCGCCACCGTCGCGCAGGAACCCAGCGGCACCAGGCGCTTGCGAGCCGTGAGGAAATCATAAGCACCGGCCAGGTTGGTCGCGGGACCGGCGCGATAACGCCCGCGACGAGGATCGAACGCCTGGCCATTGAGGCGCGACAGGTCAATGACCAGCCCGCCGTCGTTGCTGGAAAAACCCTCAAAGGCGTGTCCGCTGCTGCGGACGGCCGTCTTCAAGCCCGCGTCGGCGGCATGGCGCACGGCTTCGCGCACTTGATTTTCATTTTCGCACAGGGCGATGGCGCCCGGACGTTGGTTGAGTTTCAGGTTGTAGCCCCGGCGATGCTTTTCGTAGGACGGGGAGCCCGGACGCGCGAAAAAAGGCGGGTCACGCCTATTGACGCCGCAATGAAT
>CAZGYS010000131.1:12322-12564 GCA_964530305.1 uncultured Leptospiraceae bacterium | reverse complement strand
TACACTCTTTTTTACGACGAACCCAGTTCCCGAATCAGGACCCACATCTCTCCTCTTAATTGCCCCCGGGCAGTCGGGCTCCCTCTATTTCAACGCGGTGCCCCGCGTTCCCCGTGCTATCCGTGTCCCCCGTATAACTGAATAAGGATTGCGCCTCGCGACGACCCGGGAAGTTTGACTCCGATATGGCGAACAAGAAAGCAAAGGGAATCAAAAATAAGTGAGTGTAACGTTAATTTTGT
>CAZGYS010000131.1:0-12312 GCA_964530305.1 uncultured Leptospiraceae bacterium | reverse complement strand
AGGGAAAAGCGAATAAACTCGAAGATGAAGGCCTCAAGGATATTGTAGCCCTGGCCAAACGGCGCGGTTTCGTTTATCCCGGGTCCGACATCTACGGCGGACTCTCCAATACCTTTGATTACGGTCCCTACGGCGTCGAGCTGATGAAAAACCTGAAGGATTCCTGGTGGAAGGCCTTCGTGCATAATCGCGAGGACGTCGTCGGGCTGGATTCGTCGATCATGTTGCACCCCGAGGTCTGGAAAGCCAGCGGTCACGTGGATGCCTTCAGCGATCCCATGATGGATTGTAAGAATTGCAAATCCCGTCAGCGCGTGGATAAATACTTCGAGGACGAACTGGGCATCCAGGCGGACGACCTGGACCTGGAAGGCATTCTCAAAATCTTCCATGAGAAATCCGCCGAATTGCAGTGCCCCGCCTGCGGTAAAAAAGGCGAATTCACCGAGCCCCGTCAGTTTAATCTCATGTTCGCCACCCAGATGGGTTCGGTCTCGGGCACGGATCAAAAAGTTTATCTGCGCCCTGAAACGGCACAGGGTATTTTTATCAACTTCAAGCAAATCGCCGACACCTGCCGGGTTAAGATCCCCTTCGGCGTGGCGCAAATCGGTAAGAGCTTTCGCAATGAAATCGTCGCCCGTCAGTTCGTGTTTCGCACGCGCGAATTCGAGCAGATGGAAATGGAGTTCTTCTGCGAGCCGGGCACTCAGGTGGAGTGGTTCGATTACTGGACCGAGTTTTGCGTGAACTGGCTCCACGAGCTGGGTCTGAACAAGGACAATCTTCGCACGCGCAAGCACAGCTCCCAGGAGTTGAGTTTCTATTCCGACAATACGATGGACATCGAGTACAACTTTCCCTTCGGCTGGGGTGAACTCTGGGGCATCGCCTCCCGCACGTCTTACGACCTGGGTCAGCACGCGGAATTCTCCGGTAAGAACCTGGAATACAATGACCAGGAAAACAATAAGAAGTACATCCCCTATGTCGTCGAACCCGCGCTAGGCTTGAATCGCCTGTTCCTGGCGGTACTGGCGGACGCCTATGACGTGGAGGATGAAGGCACGAAGGAACAGCGCGTCGTCCTGCGCTTGAAACCGAAGCTGGCGCCGGTCAAGGCCGGCATCTTTCCCCTGCAAAAGAAAGACGGACTACCCGACATCGCGCGGGACGTGTATCGCAAGCTGGCCAAAATCTATCCCGTGGATTTCGATATGTCCGGCGCCATTGGTAAGCGTTACTATCGCCAGGATGAACTGGGCACGCCCTTTTGTATTACGATTGATTATGATACAAAAGAAGATCAAACGGTAACCTTGCGCGAGCGAGACAGTAAGCAGCAGGAGCGCGTCAAGATTGACGACCTGCCCGAGCGTCTACGCAAGCGCGTGGAGGAAGATTAAGGCGATTTGTCCTTGACTTTCTTAATTTTCTAAATCATAATCGAGAGACGGAGGCCGTAATGTTCGAGTATTTTAGAAGTGATGAGAATATCGCCAGAATCAAAGCCCAGGATACCGCTACGCAGGAGAAGCTGATCGAGGCCCTGCTGCTGGTTATGTATGCCGACGGCATCGTGAAGTTAAGCGAAAAGGGCGAACTTGAGAAGATACTCGATTCCATTCCCTGGAAGGAAGACCTGCGCTATCGCGGTGCCTTCGGCGGCATCATGGCCAAAGTCCGGGACGCCGTGGACGACGAGTCCAAGGCCGCGCCCATCATCACCGGCATTCGCGGGCTGGACGACTCCGCCCACCAATTCGTCATCGCCGCGTGTGAATCCATGGCCGAAGCCGACGGCCACGCCGATACGGCTGAGACGTCCATGATTGGCCGTCTGCGTAAGTAAGTCGGTCTCGTAAGTAAAGTCGTGATTGCCATGGGCGGCGAACCCGCCGTGACTGCACTGGTTTGCGCGGACGAAATTTGCTCCCATGGCCGATGAGCATCTACTGAAACCGGGCTGGAAATCCCGGAAAGTAAAGTTATCGAAGGTCGAACTGCACTGCGTCGTAGCCGGCAAAGGACCGCCGCTTGTGTTTCTGCACGGGTGGCCGGAATTCTGGTATTCATGGAAGAACCAGATTTCCGAATTCAGCCGGGACCATACCGTTATCGTTCCCGACCTGCGGGGATTTAACCATTCAAACTTTGAAGGCGCGCCCGAGGATTTTTCCATCGATGAGCTGTGCGCGGATATTGCCGATTTAATCCAGGCTTTCAGTGGCGAAGGCGCCGTGGTCGTCGGACATGATTGGGGAGCCATCATCGCCTGGTGCTTCGCGGAGAAGCACCCCCAACTGACGAAAAAGCTGATTTCATTAAGCATTCCGCATCTCAAGATTTTTGAGGAAGTTCACAGGCGTTCTTTCGCTCTCAAAATGGCCTGTCTGCATTTCAGGCTGTTGCAGCCGGCGCGTCTTCCCGAGTTCCTCTTGTCCGCTTTTAATTTCCTGAACATTAAGTTTCTTTTCCGAACCGCGTCCGGTAACTGGGCTCCCGTTAGGTCCGAACTTAAGCATTATGTGGCGGCCATTGCGAAGCCCGGGGTATTGACGAGCACCATAAACTACTATCGCGCGAACCTGAATTCGAAGCGGATCTATTCCCTGATGGCGACCGGAGCGGTTCAATGTCCGACACTTTTATTATACGGCGACAAAGACCCGGTCTGGCCGCGCAGCTTGCGGAGAAAGTTAAGCGATACGTCTGTTTACATGACCGGCGAATTCGAGCATCATTGCATTGCGGACGCGGGACACTGGCTCCAGATAGAAGCTTCGGAAATGGTTAATCGGTATATGGCTGAGTTTATAAGATAGGTGCTTTGGGCGAAGCGGCTTGCGATTGTGCTCACGGTGCGCATCGGGAGGCCATTGTATCGCGTCATACTCTCTTTGCCGCCAGGTTGAATCAACAATGAACAATTGCGAAAACTTCGATATTAACTACCTGGCAGGTTTCATTCCAGCCCTGGTGGTCTCCTTTCTTATTCCAGTCTGCGCGTCTTTGTATATCACGATACGTCTTGTATTCGGATCTCGAGATTGGAAGCCGGCCTGGGTGTTCTTTTACTTTATGAGCGCCTCAATATTTCTATGTCTTCCCGTCCTTTTGATGTTGTTTCCAATCATTAATTTTTGGTATGTCTGGCAACTGATCTGCCCAACCCCAATGCG
The DNA here is from genome assembly GCA_964530305.1 of uncultured Leptospiraceae bacterium. Taxonomy (GTDB): domain Bacteria; phylum Spirochaetota; class Leptospiria; order Leptospirales; family Leptonemataceae; genus CAZGYS01. The sequence continues at coordinate 9,130 of CAZGYS010000131.1, read as the reverse complement.
GCTTATAGAAGCTGAACTTGTAAATGGCGCCCTTGGTCTCCGGATTACATCGGTGGTGATTGGGTATCATTTCGTTTCCAACCTCTGGAAAAAAATTAGTTCGAAGCAGCGAAGAGTTGAATACAGTAATGAGTTTCCGGAACTTATCGATTTATCCAGGCAGCGAAACGCCGAGCAGCTCCTTGGGATTGAATTATATCAAATCCTATTCTTTACAATGATAGCGTTTCTGCTGTGGGCATTTAAGGCCATTTCCGCCCATGGCACCGCCATTGCCCTGATTAGCTGGGGATTTTTCTTTATCATTGATGACTGGGCGATAATTAAAGGTTATTCTTTCGAATTAAAAGGACGGATCTTGAAATGGCACAGAATGCGGCTGGTCGGCTTCAATCTGCTTCTTTTTGTTAGCTCTATTGTCGCGATCTTTCTTACTGACTTTCCTCCGTTTTTCTCCGACAGGCATCTCTGGAAAAGCATCATTCTCTCGATTTACGCGATTGTTCCCTTGCAATTGCTTTGGTCGATTCACGAGGAAGAAATCGCGGATATCAAGTCCAAAATAAAAGCTGGATTCAAGTTCGGATCGTAGGCTTCGCTTCGAGTAATTCACGTCGCCTCCACGTGCAAAATGTTCACATGGGCCAAAGACCATCACTACAGGATCAACTCAATTCTGGAATTACCGCAATGGGGACAAATTACATAGCCCCGACCACCGTGAATCGCCCTTTTGCGGATTTTGAAGTTTCTTCCAATGTAGTGACAAGATGTGCATTGCAATGGTTCCCGCTCTTGTTTGGCGATAAGGTGGAGAATTCTGTTCTTATATTTGTCTTCCGCGATTGCCTGGTCTTCCATACTCCCCTTGTACTGGGGGAACAACAAGGCTTTCGATAGGCGAATTCTGATTCTTTCGAACTGCCTGCGCAAGAATGAGGGAATTCGCTCAATGACATTGAGGGCTTCACGGAACTCCTGGTGCTTGACTAGATGATCAACGTATTGGCGATACACGCGGATATCATGGGGCGCCGTTCTTAGAGCTTCTTCGTATAGGGCACTGGATTCAACGGGAGACTTCAAGTCCGCGAATTCCAGTAGAAAGTCTACTTTCGCTTCCTTACCTTCCGGGCCGCCATGCTGGTGGCACCGCTCAAAAAAAGCGAGGTAATCGAAGGGGCCGTTTTTCAGGACCTTTGCCGCTTCGTAAAGCCGAGCAGGCGAAACATTGTTTTCAATTTCCTTTCTTGCTCGAATTTGCCGGAAGGCTTCTTCGAGCGAGTCGAAACGATTCTGTACGTATCCGAAAATCGCGGGAGGGTGGGCATAGCCTCTGAACATCTCAAGCAGATCGAAGCACACTAAATATCTCGAACTACCGGGGTGTTCCGGCTGTTTGCTCAAGCGTAGCAATGCTCCCATACCGGAGGAATCGATAAACGAGAGCTTCGTTAAATCCACAACGACGATTGGTTCAGTATGCATAAGCACTTCGGACAGAAATTTTTCAGCGGTGTAGAGGGTGAGTTCGCCTGAGTATTCAAGGATGGGAACGCCCTCTAGTTCGTACTGTTTGCCGTGTAGTTGATTTTCCATTGCGTGTTTCAGGGAAACGCTGAATTCTGGGAATGGACCTAAATCGAACGACCGTGATCGACTTTCCTTGAGCATTTGCCAGACTCGGCTACAGAGCGGTTGTTTGAAGGTAACCAGCTATTTTGTTATCTTATTGAGCCATGAAAAGAATTTATCTACAGTCTTCGCTATTAGCCGCAATTACTTGTACTACAGCCGTTAAGCAGGTGCCATTGTACTTTAACCCTAACATAAGCAAAGGGGGAATTCAAGCTAGCGTAAACCCTAAAGAAGTGAATAATATCGCGGATCTCACTACGGATGCCTGGTGCTATGAGCCTGGCGAAAAAAATACGCCATTCGTCCGATTTAATTTTTCTGATACTAATAAAGCCACTCAATCTATTCACATTCGGAATGGTACAGGCCTTACGGAAACATATAAATCTACATCACGCGTGCGAACTTTCGTTCTCGTAGTGGGTTCATTACCCAACCTCAAGACTGTTGAGCAGGTACTTCAAGCCGAGCAAGAAACCAGCGCTATCCGAATACTTAAACTGGAGGATAAGCCGGAGCTACAAAGCTTCAAGTTATCACCCATAAAATATACTCATGCGGGAAGCATTCTTCGAATTGTTCCGCAGCTAACATTATTCGTAAAAAACACTTATGGCCGAGCTTCTCAACCAGTTTGTCTTTCGGAAATATTTGTAAATTCAACCTATCCATTACGCATGGGAAGTGAATCCGTGCTCAAGAAAATTTCAGGACAAGGAGTGCGCTTTAGAATGGTCCGAGGTCCGCACGCACCCGATCTTGCGGATGATTTCAAAAGTAATTTTGTGCTCCGCGCGAATATCCAGGGGCGCGGAAAGATGTCGGAGAATAAGAGCTTGCTCCTGTCTTATCGGAAGCGCTACTCGACATATCCACCGGGGCCGATAAACGTTAGAGACAGAATTGATATAGAAGAATCATTTACATTGAAAGGCAAATCATTTAGAATTCAGGGTCCCAGAGTATTCATTGAGGCCCGAGCCATAAGACGTGCGAACAAAGAGAACCCCCGGCGACGGGTCCCTCTGAATACAGAAGATAATTGTATGGTCACTTTGGAGTTCTCGAACAAGACATTCTCAATATCTTGCAAGCGCATTCAACTGAATCCCGAATATCGAGAAGGTTCTCTTTATTGGGAGTGACTACGACATTATGATATTACGACGTGACCCCGACGCAGTCACCTTCGCCTTGCACGCATGTCGAGCGGTATTTCGCCAGGGCTGGAGTTCGGGGAGGGCGATGGTACACTTCTTAAGTTCGCGTGGCATCAGGTGAGGTTTGCCGTGTCTGATACCACGCCAAGAATGGAATTCTAGCTGGACATTCGATGGGTCTCTTCGAGGAATTTTCACAACTCTTTCGAAAAAGGAGAGAGGAAAACGAAGCGGGAATTGAATTTACACCGGATCTGTATGAACGGAACGCGTTCGCGGGGACAAGCGTTGATTTAGCCGGAGACCTGGATTCGCATCAATATTCCCACCTTCGTCATTATCCTTTGCCGAATGAAGATGACCTTGCGGCGATTCCGGAACTAAAAGGTTACTGGGGGTTGTATCGCTTCGAACAAACTTGTATTTTACTGTGGCACGAAACGCGGAAAGTCACAATAGGATACACTCCCTGGGAATCGGAGGAGAGGAGTTTTACAAGAACGTTGAGCATTGAGGAACCCTATGTGCAGCGCTTACTCTTGGGGTTGCAAGCGTTATCTCGGCGACGTTTTGAGCCGCTCCTTGACCCGAAACCAGGCGAACGAGCTCTCCTTTTTCAAAATGTGCTTTTGGGAGCACCATTCTTCCTCGTCGACTCTTACCTGGAAGGCTCGAGAATCAGTACTATCTGGAATGCAAATTACCTTAAGAGTCAGGCGGATGCTCGAGTCGCGCAATTCAGGCTGTACTATTCATGTTGTAAGTACTTCCGAAAATTGTCCGGGTGGGCTAAATGAAACAAAGCCTGGCGAGCAGACCAATTAAGTAGTATGGATGACCTGAATTTGCTAATCCCGGACAAGCTGGATCCGGAGAGAGAACAAGTCGCGGAAGCCTGGGGAAAACGCAACGGCCGCGTGATTCGGCTTGGTCGTTTCTGGGAATCGCCCGCGTTGGATGCATCTTCGGTCAGGGTGTACGGCAATGACACCTTTTGTCTTGTCCTTGCTCAGATTCTAAAACTAAAACTGGTTACTCCGGATGACGATCTCCCGCTAAAGGTGCCGACGGAGTATCTTCGAAGAAAAATAGTTCAATCGTTCGTTGAGAGCGCATCGCGCATTGAATACCCATGCTTCGTTAAATCCCTCGTGCCCAAATTGTTCCCTTCGAAGGTCTATCATTCCGCTCGGGATTTTCATTCGGTCGCGGATGGACTGGAGCCGAATACGCCGATACTGGTAAGCGAAATCGTTTCGATACGAAGCGAAGTTAGAAGCTTCATATTGAATAATGAAGTGGTGACCCTGAACGCATATGAGGGAAAAGCCGACTTGAATGAAGCCCGGATATTCTTGAAGGACTTTTTGGCGAACGCGTCGTTGACGTTGCCGAAGACATTCGTTCTGGATCTAGCCAAACTGTACGATGGAAGCTGGGTTTTTCTCGAAGCCAATGCGACCTGGGGAGCCGGATTGAACGGATGTGACCCCGATAGAGTAGTTGAATGTATTCGCGCTACAGTGGAGTAGAGTGGCGTCGACCCTGGCTTCACGTTTTTCTTCGCTGATTCCCATGTCGCGGCGAAGCCTTATCTTTCGTCTAAAGTAAGAAATGAAGCTACTGGCCCTATCGGATATTCATGGAGACATGGGTGTTTATGAAAGTATCCCGAAGTTGATTCGTTCCGCGGGTGCCCAGGCCGTTGTCCTGGCCGGAGACCTCCTGGGAAGCGCCATGGCCGGTGTGGAAACGAACTCAATAGAAGAAGCGCAGAGACTTCAGTCCGATGTAGTCGGACGCATTCTACAGGCCGTTGCCGTGCCCGTGCTCTACATAATGGGAAACGACGACATGATTCAATGGGACTTTAAGGATTATCCCTTTCATTCACTGCATGGGCGAAGCGTGCAAATACGGGGCTTTCGCTTCGTGGGCTATCAGAATACGCCGCCATTCATGGGCGGCATTCATGAGAAGCCGGAGCACGAGATGCAAAGGGAGCTTAAGCTGCTGGATGCGCATGTTCAAGCAGGCGATATTTTGATTTCGCACGGCCCGGCGGCCGGCATTCTTGATACTACCTTCTCCGGCGAACAGGTCGGTAGTCCCGCGCTCCTTGCTTTTCGAGAGCGGAATGACTTCCGGTGCCATATTCACGGACACATACACGAATCTTTCGGAAGAACGGGGCGTGCTTTTAACGTTGCCATCGCCCATTCGAGGCGAGCAACCTTGATTGATTTGGCCGACCTGATGCACGATTACCTGGCGATTTCCTGAGTGGCGGTTTCGTGTCGTTGTTGCCTGTTTACTCATCATGCAGTAAGGGACAAATATCACTCGTCCTTTAAAGAGACCCACCCTGGTGGGAGAGGCCTCCTTCAAGTTGTTGGACGCACCGCGCCCAGTTCGGGTGGGTTTACCTGAGAGGGGGCGGCAGTGGGGCGTGGTTATAGCATGGGATTGGAAGAGAGTCAAGCGAAAGCGAGGGACCAAACATGCGGATCCAACCTTGAATCTCGTGCATATACGCAACTCGCCCGAAAAAAACTCAAAGATGGTGTGTGTATCCCACGCTGAACAGGCCCGGTACCCCTGGCATCGGGTCGCCGAAAGAAAGCTGCTCCGCTTACGGGAGCAGCCGCCGAATATTGAATTTAAGTTAGCATGCAGGTTGGGCCGGCAGGGCAACTACTCCCTGATGTTTCATGATAAAGACCTTATCCCCAATTTACACCTAATTACGAATTACCTTGCAGTCGAAGTTGGGCGGTCTGCTGCAGAGGATTTTATAAACGGCTTTCTTCTCGCAGCCCTTGATGCCGATGGTCTCCGCGTAGTCGTAAAAATCCTTCGAAATGACCGCTGCCGACAGTTTTTCCTTCGAGCACTCTAGATCAAAAGTCGCTCGTTGTTTGGCCTGATCAATTCGCTCATTGTTTATTGAGGCGGTTGTAACGCAGGAGAAAAATAGAATACAGACTCCGATTGCCCCGAATCCGATAGTGGTTCTTAATTTTTTCATGGTAACCATACTCCGTTGAATTGGTCGCCATTGTATATGGAATCTAAAGCTTTGTCAATAGTTAACAAATTAAAGATTTTTTGGATGCCGCTAACTTCTTCTTCGGATTTCGGCTTCAACTAGCCCGAAAAAAACTCAAAGCCGATGCGTATATCCCAGGCTGAACCAGCCCAGCACCCGGGGGAGTTTCGCGCGCGTTACGTGAGTGTAGCCGCCGGGCGTGCCCGCCAGTTCGCGTTCGATGAGAAGTTTTTCGATGTCCCCGGCCAGGTTGTCTTTTGACGGATCCGGCACGAGGCCGTCCGCGAGAGTCGAGTTGCCGTTCAGCCAGGCCGCCAGCCCCGGTTCTTGATCTCCCGTGGCGATGACGCGTTCGATGATTTCCGCGTTCGGTCGGACGGCGGCGTGCAGTCCGAAATGAAAATCGCCGAAGCGCAGGATGAGACCCATGGTCACGTCGCGCCAGCCCTGCGCGCCCTTGATGACCGCGTAACCCAGGCTTGCCCGCGCCGCCAGGGTCAGACTTTCGCCGAGCTTCAGTTCGTATTCGTAGGTCGGGTTGATGTAGATATCGCCGGTCTCGGTTTCGCCGTAAAAAATGATTTCAAAACCCGGCAGGGCCGCGGGCTGAAAGCCGGCGTAGAGTTCGGATACGGGTTTGCCCCGGCGAACGGAATTGGGCAAGTAGTAGATGATGAGTCCGAAAATCGCCCGACCAAAACCCAGGTCGATGCGATAGTCGATATCCATGTCGATTTCGTCGAAGCGCTTGAGGCCGTTTTCGTCGCGGCGAAACAGGTTGGTCGTATTGTCGATGGCGGGCGTCGTTCCGTTTATGAGAGCCGCGGCCAGTCCCGTTTCGTCGCCGATGACGGTGCCCGTCGCGTCCGTGGTTTTTTCCGCGGCTTTTTCAATGCGACCGTCGTGATCCACGTCGTTGCGAAGACCCAGGGCGAAAGAACCCCATAGGCCGAAGGTGAGACCGCGCACGGGCGATTGTATTTTCAGCGCCGGCTGGTAGGCGGGAAGGAACGCCGCGGACGAAAGCGACGCGCCTTTCCGTAGATTTCCCGACGCGAACATGTCCACGCCTCGAAACACGTAATTGCCCACCAGCACATGCTCGAAACTCAGACGCGAAGAAGACGAAGAATCCTTACCCGGCGTGGTCTCGACTTTGTTACGGGCTTTGTCGTCGGTTTGTTTTTCGGGCGGGCGATCTCCGCCGGTGGTTTCGGCGTGGGTAGAGGACGTCGGCCACGCAGTGACCAGGAGAAAGGTGAGGAGCAAAATAACCGGCCGATGAATCGCCGCGGCACGGGCGCCATGGGTCGGCGTTTTTTTCAGTTCGGTCCCCATGGTTCCGATTCTGTCTTTTCCGGAAATTCGGTAAATCATTTTCCTAATCATTTGACGTTTCACGAACGCGGCCATTTCATAGTTGCGGGTGCTCTTCAGTCGGACTGTGGAAATCCCGAAAATATAAATAATAGTGTTGTGCGCCAATGGGAAATCATACCGAAAGCCGAAGCAAACGGGAACTGGAGCATCTCAAGGATCCCGTCAAAATCAATCATCTGCTCAAGCAGTATTTAAATCAGAAATCCGTATTCCTGAAGGGCACCGAACCGCCCGTGGAAGTTCGTATTACAGGGGTCGGGGATCCCAATAAGATCTTCCTCGAGGCTCCCAAAGGCCTCCTGGAAGAAGAGGAGACCTACAAGCTGTTCCGGATTCTCGGGCGCTACATCGAGCTTGAGGGGCCCGTCATCGAAAAAGCCCCCACGGGTACGTCCTTCGTCATGGTGGTGGAAAAGGCTTCCATCGCCAAAAAAGAACGGCAGGCCATGCGGATCGGCGTCAAAAACGATGATGTCTACATCACGAATATTCGCACCAGCAAGAGCACCATCGACGCCACGGCCTACAAGATTCCCACTTCGGTGAAAGTGACTTTCGCCACCTTCGAGCAGGATTTCAAAAACAACTTCGACGACGCTAAAATCGAGGCCTACGGCAAGCGCGGCACGATCTTCGATGAAATGCGTAAATCGGGCAAATATCTGCTGATAACGGATACGCAGGATCCCGAGGCCTACAAGCCCGCCCACGAGGCCTGTCTGGACTACAAGGACTATCTGGAGGACAATCTCCAGCGGACCATCTGGGAATATAAACAGAAGCAAATCATCTCCGAGCTGGCAGTGCCCGTTACGTACATCTCCCACGATGAATCGGCCGTGCCCCTGGGCTACATCCTGCTTTCGAGCAAGACCCGGGCTTTTAATATGGATGATGCCATCGAAATGCAGGGCAAGGCTCTGGAGATGGTGGATCGCATTCGCGATTCCAATACGGTTCTGGTTCAGGAACGCCAGCGGGTGCTGAATTTCTCCCGGGGCGGCCTCAAGGTGGCCATTGATCATGATGACCTGCGGGACTATCTGGTGCGTCAGAACGGTTTCACCTTCGATCTCTTCTTTCGAGGCCAGGCGCCGGTTACCCTCTACGGCCTGATCCGTTCCACGACCGTCGCCGATCCCCAGACGCTGGTCATGGGCGTGAACATCACGGGGAGTTCCTCTCGGGATGGAGAAATGAAGCGCTTCATGGACAATGTCGCCGTGCGTGAGAGGCAGTTAAAAGAAGCTCTTGCCAAGCGTCAGCGTCTGATGGGTAAGAAATAGGCCCTTTTCTGCTTACGCTGTAAGCAACCTGGGCGACTGCCGGCTGGTCGCAAAAATCCTTTTGTCATTTTTTCGTGCGGTACGCGTATTTTTTATGCGATTTGGCGCCTTCGTAATCCGACCCGCGTAAATCCATTTGCTTTCTTTAATAACAGCCCGCCCGTAAAATGAGCATATACTGGCTCAAATCGGCGAACATCCTACTTCTTGTGTAATATTTGAACATTTGTGCCCAATCGGTACGAATATTGCGTTTCGTTGGACAGGTTTATCTACGGGAGGATCAGAGAATCCATATGAAACGTACTCTATCAGCAATACTCATCACCGCAATGTTTACGCTCTTCGCCTGTAAGGGCGGCGGGGACGATGCCCTGACCATCGGATACAGCGATTGGCCGGGCTGGGTCGCCTGGGAAATCGCCATCGAAAAGAAGATGTTCGAGAAGAAGGGCGTGAAAGTCAAATTCCGCTGGTTCGACAATTACGTTGAATCGCTCCAGGCCATGGACGCGAAGAAACTGGACGGCAATTGTCAGACCTGGAACGACACCATCTTTTCACTGGCCACCGCGAAGGTGCCCATGAAAGCCGTTTTGATCAACGACAACTCCTCC
>CAZGYS010000130.1:0-12616 GCA_964530305.1 uncultured Leptospiraceae bacterium | reverse complement strand
AATTAACGGCGATGACGCCGTTGACCCGGACGCCCCTTTTGCGGAGATACTCGTGGGCGGATTGGAAGGTGTGACTCTGCCCTCGAGCTGTAACGATAAAGACAAGTTCATTTGCCGCCCGACCGGCGACGCGTGCCCGTTCCATAACGAACGCGATCGGATTGCCCGCCATGAGCCGGTCGCGAGTAAAAACGCTGAAGTCGGCGCTTTCGCCCTTCCGGACGAAGAAACACTTGGAGTCGCGCCGTGCCGTGACCTTATCCGAAGCGTCCCGTATGGGAATCATGGTTTCGGTATTGGCCAGGGTATGATCAAAATCGAAAACGTTTAGTTCCGTTGCCCGAGCGTCCGGCGCGATGAAATTCGGATTTTCGCGGTAGATGGTTCGAATCATTGCGTCGAAGAGAGCTTGATTCGCCGCGAAAATGTCATGGCCCTTCCGAACCGAGGGCTTGCAGGCGATAAGCAGAACCGACACGCAAATGAGTAAAAAAGAAAGGGCTCTGGAATTCATGAAATTTCGGTACACGGCAACAGTCCACGCGTCGATGATTACGGATTGCACACCACGCCGCGAATATTTCAATCAAAAACCCGTGCTCTTGCCCAAAAGGGAGACTACGGGTGCCTCAGAACTCCGTATCCGAACGGGATCCGGTTAATCCAATAAGCCGCGGCTCTTGAACATGCCGATCAGCCGTTGGAGATCCTCGGGCGTGTCCACGCCGGGCATGGCATCGTCTACCAGGTGCACGCCCATGCTGTAATCATTTTCCAGGACGCGCAATTGTTCCAGTTGCTCGGTTTCTTCCAGGCCGGAACGGGGAAGCGTATTGAAACGCATGAGAAAGTCCCGGGAGTAAGCGTAAATGCCGATGTGGTGATAGATGGGCAGCTCGGTATTGTGCCGGGGAAAAGGAATCATGGAACGGGAAAAATACAAGGCGCGGTGTTTTCGCGTGAGGGCCACTTTTACTTTCTGGGGAATGAGCGGGTCCTCGTCCGGACGAAAGGGACGCGCGGCCGTGGCAACGTCCACGTCTTCGTTTTCCAGTTTCATTTTGACGACGCCGCTGATCAAATCCGACGCTACGCCGGGAAACTTACCCTGAATATTTACAATAACATCATAATCCTTGTAATAGTCGGCGACTTCCGCCAGACGGTCCGTGCCCGTGCGGTGCGCTTCCGAGGTCATCAGCACCTCGGCGCCGAAGGATGCCGCGCTTTCGCGAATGCGTTCATCGTCCGTGCCGATTACGATTTTGTCCAGTTCGGGACAACGTGAGGCCGCGTCATGGACGCGTTGGAGAATCGTGCGAGAACCGATTTTCTTGAGCGCGCGGCCGGGAAAACGTTCGTTCTCATAGCTGGCGGGAATGATGCCGAGTACACCTGTCATTACACAGTAAGAGATTCGCTCGCGCGCGTGCCGTCAACTTCGAAATTTTTCGAGCAGGGGATCGGGTACGCCTGCTTCGGCGAAGCCCTTCGCGCGTAGAACGCAGCTATCGCATCGTCCGCACGGTTTGCCGTGCTCGTCCGGTTCATAACAACTGGACGTCAGGGAATAGTCGATGTTCAGTCGAAGACCTTCGCGTATGATGTCGGCCTTCGTCATTTCCACCAGGGGCGCGTGTAGTTTCACGGGGCGGCCCTGAACGCCGGTTTTCATGCCCAGGGCCGCCATGCGTTCGAAGGCCTCCAGAAACTCCGGGCGGCAGTCCGGATAACCGGAATAATCCAACGCATTGACTCCCAGGAAAATGTCCCGCGCGTCATGGGATTCGGCGATGGCCAGGGCGTGCGAAAGAAAGAGAATGTTGCGAGCGGGAACGTAGGTCACCGGAATCTCTTCGTCGATTTCGCGATCCCGGGGTACGTCGATGAGGTCTCCCACCAGGGCCGTTCCGCGAAAGAGACCCGGATCCAGTCGGATGACGGTATGCACGGCCCGCGGCACCGCGGCGATGATGCGTTTCGCGGAATTCAGTTCGGCTACGTGGCGTTGACCGTATTCGAACGAAATCGCATGGGGGCGAAAGCCTTGTTCGAGCGCTATGTGCAAAACGGTCGTGGAGTCCAGGCCGCCGCTGAGCAATACTAGAGCTTGTTTCTCGTCCTGGAAGGGCATGGCCTTAGCCGCGGTATTCGCACCGGGTGGTGCAGGTTTCGTATACGATGACGCGCGTCAATTCGGGGAGGTCGGGTTTCAAGCGGCGCCACAACCAGATGGCGATTTCCTCGCTTGTGGGATTTTCCAGGCCTTCCACGTCGTTCAAGCAGTAGTGGTCCAGGTGTTTTTCCAGCAGGGGCTTTACCAGTTTCTTGATGTCCGCGAAGTCGATCAGCCAGCCCGTGTGCGGATCCGCGTCTCCCTCGACGACGATTTCGAAGCGAAAGGAGTGGCCGTGCATGCGCCCGCACTTGTGTCCGGCGGGAACATTGGGAAGATAGTGCGCGGCCTCGAAACGAAATTCCTTGGACAATTCCACGCGACGACTGGCCGCGCGCGCGGACACGGAGCCGTTGTTCTCATGAGCAAGCGCGTCGTTTTCTTTTCTGGTCGTGCCGGACATTGGTTTACTCGAATAATATCGCAATGAATGGAGGCGATTCGCGCGAAAGTGCGCTCGTCTCACTTACATTAGACGCCGGTTGCGTCGGCGCCCCAGATGATCTTGTGCAATTGGACCTGCATCCTGGCCCGCAGTCCCGATTCCAGCAACCACCCGGCGAGGTCCCGCGGATCCGCCGCTCCCCAGACGGGGGAAAACAGCAGTTCGCAGACGCCGGTTAAATTGTACTCATTGATCCAATCAACAGCTATGTCAAAATCGGCGCGTCCGCCGACAACAAATTTTATCTCGTCCGTTCGCTTAAGAAAAGCGAAATTTCGGCTGAAATCACGGTCGGCTTCGCCCGAATCCGGCAATTTTACATCCATGACGATGTGAAGCCCCTCCGGAAGTCCTTCCAGCGAGATATGGCCGCCGGTTTCCAGCAGGATGCGCCGCCCGGGCCTTGCTTCCATAAGGCGATTCGACAGCTCCACGATGCCGGCCCTTTGCAGCATGGGTTCGCCGCCGGTAATCTGAATCAGGTCCGTTTCAGGCGGCACCAGTTCCAGGATTTCTTGAATCGGTAGGGTCCGTGAGCCGGCCGTGGTCAGGGCATTTGGGGTATCGCACCAGGTACAGCGTAAGTCGCAACCGGCGGTACGAATAAAAAAGCAAGGCAAACCCGCGTGGGAGCCTTCTCCTTGTACGGTGAGATATGTTTCGGCGATCTTTAGCTGGGCGCTCATGGTTCCTACCGCGATTCCAATAGCCATCCAGTCCTACCCCGACGATTTTGCCGGCTTTTTTTACGCCCAATGCGCGCCAGGGCGCCCACGGTTCCTGGCACGCATGCGTCTTTTTCATTCCGGCTTGCTCACTGCTTTGGGCGATTGCCTTTCAAACGATGCATTCCAACTGGTGGAGCCTGTTGCCCATTGCTCTCTTCGCGCTGTTCTATCTGATATTCCTGCGCGTCATGTCCGCGCGAGCGACCCGTCATCGCCGTGAGCGAAACGTGCTGCTGGAAAATCTACGCAAGCGGGTCCAGGCCGACCATCCGGCGGGCGCGGCCCCTGGGGAAATCCTGTGCGCGGGTTTGCCGGGCACGGCCGTTTGCGTGGCCGAGATTCGGGAGCATCACGCGACGCGAATCGCCATGAAAGCGGATACGAACAAGCCGGGTTTTCGCGATGCCCGCGCGATGCTGGAGGAAATGGAAATCGCCTTGCCTGCTCTGGCCCGGGACATGAGCCGTCACGGAGTGGGTTTCGCGCGCATGGAAAACATCGGGGAGAAGATCGAACTTGAAGCGCGGGATATCGGCGTCGCGGCCGCCGGGGCGTACATCCTGCGTTTGCCGGGCGCGAACCGGTTCGCCCTGGCGATTGTTCGCGAGCTTCGGTATTTACCCGACCTGGATCAATTGAGCAACTTCGTGGAGTTTCTCATGGAGTTGCTCGCGCGGCAAGCCGACCAGGATTCCCGTGAAGTCGAGGCCGCGACGCCGGAGCTGAACGATGAGCGGGCAAATCGCCTGGAGCGGGAGAACCATCGCCTGCGCGACGAACTGCGGGCGCGGGACAACTCCCTGGCTCGCATCATGCACGATATTCGTCTGCCCCTTTCCGGTCTCATGCTCAATCACGAACTAATGGAAAAGCAAATCGCCTCGGCGTCTCTTTCCGCTTCCGGGACTGCTCCGCGGGACGAATTGACCAGGGCCTTGCGATTGATGAAGAACCAGCTGAATTCCCTGGAGAGTTTTACCCATGACGTGCTGCAATTGGAAACGGGGCACTGGCTGGGAACCGGCACGGAATCCACCGGCGAAATCGACCCCGACCGGGTTATCACGCGGGTCCTGGAAAATTTTCAAGAAAGCCTGCGGGTGAAGGTCGTCAACGTGCATTTCGAGCCCGGCGAGATCGGGCCGGTCCGGATTGCCGAGACGGCCCTGGAGCGCATCCTGTATAATCTGTTTTCCAATTCGATCAAGTTCTGTTCCAGCCCGGGTCGGCTGGACATTGTGTGCCGAAAACAGGACCGGTTCCTGACCATTGAAATCGAAGACAGCGGTCCCGGATTGCCCGGCTCCCATGAGACCCTCTTCGAGCTGGCGCGCCGCAATATAGGCCGGAGCGGTCGGGGTTGGGGCCTGGGACTGGCCTCGGCCATGGATCTGGCCGAAAAACTGGGTGGTAAGTTGGTGGTGATTCCGCCGAAAATCGCCGCCGGCGCGAATTTTTTACTTGTACTGCCGGTTTAGCCGGCGGATGGTGCGCTTTTCGCCCGGATCATGATCCTCCTGAAGAACAGCACCGGCAAACTCTCCGGCTATTTCGTGCGCTACGAATACGGGGAAGACCTCTTCGGCTTCATCTATCTGGATGTCGTGCGCGGCAAGAAACATCGCGCCCGCAAGGTCCGTTCCATGCTGTTCGATGATGCTCGCGAGTTCATCTTTACCCTGGACATCGATCTGGATCGCCGTGAAAGCCTGAATTATGTGCGCTGAATTCGTTCGGTCCGCCTGAAGTTCACCTCTCCCCCATTCGATACTATAACAGGAGTACTGTGTAGTATGGAATGGTCCAGATTTAAGAAGATTTTCGTCATATTAATTATTCTCGGCGGCATGGCGCCCGGCGCGGCTTACGGTCAGTTCCCCCGGCGCAAACCGAAGAAAGAGTCCGAGGAAGTACGCAAGCTGCGGGAAGAGATCAAACTCCTCCGTCTGCGCAAGCAAAAGCTCAGCCTTGAGAACTCGCTGAAAAGAGAAGAGCTCAATCGCAAACTTTCCAGGTTGCGCGCTCAAACTCGTGTCCTGCGCGAGGAAAACGCCAAGGAACGCGAGATCATGAATCGCGAATCCGCCAAGCTGCGTCGCGAACGCAATAAAATCAACTTCGACAATCTGAAGCTGCGAACCATGCAGACGAAACTGCGCCTGTCCTTGATTCGCCTCAAGAACGATCTGACGAAACGACGCTACCGCGATCAGTGGGAGAAGGAAGTAAACCGCCCCATGGTTTATACCAGTCAGCCGTATCGCAACGGCAAGCTGATCATTTCGGACCGTCGCATCGTTTTGACCGGACCCATTTTCATGGGCATGGCCGATAGAATCATCGAGCGCATTCACTTCTACAACAACAAGTCGACTCGCCATCCGATTTTTCTGATCATCGAGGCCAGCCCCGGTGGTTCGGTCATGGCGGGCGTTCGCATTCAACAGGCCATGAAGGCCAGTCGTGCTCCCGTCTACGTAGTCGTGAAGTCCTACGCCGCCAGCATGGCCGCGGTCATCCTGGCCTCCGCGAAGCGATCCTACGCCATGCCCAACGCGATCATTTTGCACCACCAGGTGAGCAGTTGGAATCGGGGCAACATCACTCAGCAAAAAGAACGTCTGAAAATTACGCAGGAATGGATGCGTCGCATCGCCACTCCCGTGGCCAAAAAGATGGGCATCTCATTGAACGAATTCGTCCGTCGCATGTATAAGAACAACTCCAACGGCGATTGGCGTGAATTCGCCACGCGCGCCGTACGCTTGAAGTGGGTCGACAGGCTGGTCTATCAAGTGGAAGAGCGCGGTGTTCGTAAGCTGGCTCCGCCCCGTCGGCGCCTGCGCTTTTTCTTTCGTCGTCGTCGCGGCGGCGTGATGGAGGAAAAGCGAGATGCGCGCGGTAAACCCTTCATGGTGCTCCCGCGCCTGGCGCCCCATGACGTGTATTTCCTCTACAATCCGGACGGTTACTACCGTCTGGCCGATCGGTAAGTTCGGACCAGGGCCCGTCCCATCGTGGGCGGGCTACCCTACCACTCTTCCTGGATGTCCTGGACTCGCACCGTGAGTTTACCCTTCCCCAACAGAACTTCCAGTTCCTGATCCTTTTTCACTTTAGACGCGTCGCGGATGACGTTCTTCTTTTTGTCCCGCGTGACCGCATAGCCTCGGGCCAGGGTTCCCAGCGGACTGAAGTTATTCAGGCGTTCCTCGGCCAGTTCGAAGCGCTTGTGGGCGGCAGCCAGGTTTTTCTCAAACAAGACCGGCAGTAGATTGAATTCGCGCAGGCGCGTATCCGAATCCCGCGTCTTTTCCCGCATGGCTGTCTTCAGGTCTCGAAAAAGCAGATCCAATTTTTGAGAGGGGACGTCCAGAATCGCCGCAGGCTGGGTATGCACCCGCGAGCGAGCCAGTTGTTGCAGGCGTTCCTTTTCATGGCGATGTTTATTACGCAGCGCGCTTTGGAGGCGCAGGCGACATTCATCCACGTGCTCCTGGAGCGTGGACAGTACGGGCACGGCCTGTTCCGCGGCGGCGCTGGGCGTGGGCGCGAAAGCGTCCGCGGCCAGATCCGTCAGGGGGCTGTCGATTTCATGGCCCACCGCGGAGATGATGGGAATTTCGGAGCCCGCGTAAGCTCGAACGACGGCTTCGTCATTGAAGGCCAGCAGATCCTCGAAAGAACCTCCGCCGCGCCCGGCGATAATCACGTCCACTTCCAGCTCAGGATCGGCCAGCGCTTGAATGGCCGCGACGATGGATTGGGGAGCGTCATCGCCCTGAACCAGGCACGGGGCGAGCAGGATGTTTACATTGGGATGACGGTAACGCAATACACGGATAATGTCCTGGATGGCCGCGCCGGTGGGAGCCGTGGCGACGCCCACCGTAACCGGTAGGTAGGGCAGGGCGCGCTTGCGCGATGCCGCGAAAAGCCCTTCATTGTGAAGCTTCTTCTTTAGTTCTTCGATCTTGAGGCGTAGTTCGCCTTCTCCGGCGAGCATAACCTGCGTGACGTTTAACTGGTAGTTGCCTCGCGGAGCGTAGACCGAAATCCCGCCCCGGGCCATGATTTGCATGCCTTCCCGCAGGCGCGTTCCGCGATAACGCGAGTTCGCGTTGCGAAAGAAAGTGCAACTCAGGACGGAACGATCGTCCTTCAGGGAAAAATAAATGTGCCCGCTGGAATGATGGGTAAGATTGAAGATTTCGCCCTCAACCCAGATATTCTGAAGACGCGGCTCGGTCTGAAGGTTTTCGCGTACGAGCGCGTTGACGCTCGATACGCTGAGCGCGTCTCGTTCCATTTTCGCCGCCGGTTCCATCAAGTATCGTCGGGGCTTTCGCCCGCGGGGGTGTCCCAGATGTGATAGATGCTCCAGATGGTCATGAACAGGGTCACGATCAAGGGGCCCAGGACGACGCCCGTGATTCCGAATTCCGCCAGACCGCCCAGGATGGCCAGAAATAAAAACAGCGGATGGATGCCCAGCTTCCGGTCCAGGATTTTCGGTTTCAGAATATTCTCCAGGATCATGTACAGGCCCACGCACCAGATGATCATGAAGAGGCCCCAGCCGAAGGAGCCTTTCACGAAGATCAAGTACAGCGCCGCCGGAGCCCAGACCACGGCGGGCCCGAAGGGAATCAAGGACAGGATGCCCGCGATGAAACCGAAGATGATGCCGTTGGGGAGTCCCGCAATCCACAGACCGCTGCCCACGGCGGTGCCCTGGAGGATGGATACGAAGACGTTTCCGCGAATTACCGCTATCAGGATTTCGCGCATGCGCTCCGTAAAGCGACTGGTGATGTTCCGTGGAAAGGGCAGGGCGTCTTCCAGGAATTTATAGAACGTGGGGCCGTCGCGAAACATGAAGAAGAGCATGATCAAGGCCAGCATGATGTTGATGGTGACGCCCGCCGTGGCCGTGATGCCGCCCTGCACGACCTTGTAGGCATTGCCCAACCAATCGCCCATTTTATCCGCTTCCAGGTACTTACTGTATTCCTGAATGAAACCCTCGTAACTCGACGTCAGATTTACCCAGAAGAACGGCTCTCTGGTAATGTACTGGGTTAAGACCGGATACTCCTGGATCAGGTTCATGATCTCATTGCCGGTCAACGACTTGCGCGCGAAGTCCACGAGATCAATCGCCTGAACGACCAGGTGTTGTACGAGAAAGAAAAGCGGACCCAGCACAACCGCCACCACCAGCAAGGTCGTGGCCGTGGCCGCCCGGTTGCGTCCGCCGTTGAACAGGCGCAGAAAGCGGCGATTGACCTGGTCGAAGCCGACATAGAAGAGCGCGGCGATGAAGGCCGGCCAGGCATACGAACGATATACGATAAAGACGAGCACGCTGGCGGCGATGAGCATGGTGCCAGCCAGGTAGGGCAGGATGCGAGCTCGCGATATAGTGCGAATCCCGTCGCTATCGGGCTGCGACTCCTCGGGATAATCCGCGGGTGAATAGGGCGCGGACCTTGTGGATGCCCTGGCCGGTCGTGGAGCGGCCGCGGTTTTCGTCTTGCGGGAAGTCGAGGAGGAAGTTCCGCGCCGAGGAGGGTTGCGCTTGCCGGGAGCCGCGGAGCCGGTATTGGACGTGGTTTTCTTTTTTTTACGGACGCCCATGTATTAGAGCCGCGCGATTCATGTGAGAGTTATTCGGATCGTGCTTGAGGCGCGATTTTCCACGCGGACTCAACCGCCGTCGTTACGGCGAAAGTAAATCTTGATGGTGGTCGGCCCACCCTCGGTTCCGGAGCGCATGATGATCGTGACCAATCGCCTGGAACGGGGCCCCGGAGTTTCAGCCATCAAGAGGTTTCGCGTCGATTCTCGCAGACTTTGAATGGTATTCCAGTCGTTTTTTTTCAACACGCCGGCATAATGCTCGGCGACCTTGCCGGACGAATCCGGCGTAGAGAAGACCACGACGCCCTCGGGAGAGAGCACGAAGCGACCCACGCGATAGATTCCGGACTTCAGCAGTTTAGCGCCCGGATAGAGCAGGGCTCGGGGCAGTTCCGCGGGCGCATGGGAAGGATTGTCGGTCAGGATGAAGTCTTTCGTCTTCAAGACCTGGTCTTTCGCTGAATCGCCCGAGCAAGCGGTTCCCATCAGCGTGACGAAAAGCAGCGCCATGACCATCAGCCCCGCGCGCAAGCACGCAATCGCTCGGCCGCCGGAGCGGACGCCCGACCCGACGCGTGAGACGCGTAAAGAGACGCGTGATTTCATGGTGAGCATGCTCCTAGCGTACCAGCCGCACGATCAGATTCAACTTCTCGGCATAGGCGATGGTTTCGTAAATCTTGTCCGAATCGATGAGAATGGTCGTGGGGCTGATCTCCTCCACGACGATTTTCTTCCCATTGATCTGACCCAGCAGCAGTTCCATGTGATTGGCGTCCTGCGTTTGTACGACCACGCATTCATCCGTAATGGTAACCAGCGGCAGGGCACGGGACCAGTCCTCGATGGAGAACAGCAAGTTCTGGCTGAGCTCATTGCGCGATGTTCGACGCAGAAGGTCCACGAAACCGGCGGAATCCTGTTTCAGGAGCAAACCTTCCTGAAATGATTCGCGGGTGATCTGGAAGGTATAGATGTTATCAAAGCTCTTCAGCTCGGCGAATGACTTAAGCAGATACAAACCGGACAGGGACAGGTTTTCCGGAATGGCAATCAAGCTCAGGTCCGGGTTGATGATGACGCCGCCCGCCTCGTCCTGGCGCTGCAGATCCTTGCCCTTGAGGTAGTTCATGCCCAGTTCGGACATTTCGATCCAGCGGTCGGGATACTCGACTACCAGCAGTCCCAGCAATTGCATATAGAAGAGCACGCTGGTGATTTCTCGGCGCAACTCCGTCAGTTCCGTCTGGAAGTTCTTAATGCGAAAGTTCTTTGAAAGAACCAGTTGTTCCCGAATCAGGGACGCCATAACCACGAAGTAGAGCACGCGCTTCGTCTTGAAGATATAGTCCATGCACAACTTAAAGACGTCGTTCTGGTAGAAGGGCACGTAGAGCGGCTCGAATACGTCTTCGTAGCGTACCCGGCGATTGCGAGCGTCCGTGATTACCTTGATGACGTCGTCCATCAGCTTGAAGGGATCTCTTTCCAGGATGGCGTCGAAGTCGTTGCGCAGGACTACGTCGTCTCGCTTTACGCGAACGATGTCCAGCAGGCGCATGACCGGCAGCAGTAATTCAATTTGATAGATTTCGCTTTTCTCGATGAACAGGCCGATGTCCGGACGTAGCAGACTGTTTTCCGTTTCCCGCAGATCCACCTGCTTGATCTTACCGGACTTGGCCAGGTTCAGACCCTTGCGCGAAATGTAGACGATCATCTTTTTGATATTCAAAAAGAAATCCAGGTCGTTGACCGTCTTCTTCTCTTGTCTTCGCTTGGTGCCGCGCTTCTGCGGCGGCAGGATCGGGTTCTCCTGGAGATACGCGAAAAGATCCGGCGCGAGGATCAGGATACGAACGAATTTCTCGTCGATGTAGTAGTCATCCTGCAATACCGCCAGGTTGTCTACATTGCGAATAATATCTTCCCACTTGCCTTTCTTGCCGGCGATGAATTCCTTGGCGCGGCTGATTTCCAGGATGCCGCCCTGTAGAAAGGTCTCGGCTACCAGGGCTCGCTCGGTATCGTTGAGCGATTCCAGAAGATCGGCCATGGATTGATCTTCGCCGATCAAGTTGATGGACTTCGCGGGTACTTTCGTATCCGCTTTCTTCATGCCGAGCTTCTTCTGCCAGAAAGGATGAAAGGTGGTGCGGCCTTGCAGGACCTTGGCCAGGTTCACGCGGAACTTCTGACCCTTGTCGTTCACTTCCATGCGAACGTTCTTTCCGCTCTCGGGAAAGAAGTAGTACTTGTCCAGGCTGTTCGTGAGGCGTTCGCGATTCTTGCGCTGGTAGACCAGCATGTATCTCTTCAGAACGCCCAGCTCCATTTCCGTGTTTACGGGGGGCAGGCTGATCTTACGCGATATTTCGCCCAGGGTAAGGATATTCGATTTACTTTTGAGGATGGAGGTATAGATGGTAACCTGTGTGGCGCTGAGCTTTTCCAGAACGCCTTTCAGATAGAATTCGTCCTGAATCCCATTGATCAGGTTTTTGATAATCGTCTTCTTATCTTTGCCGATACCTGGAATAGCCCAGACCTGGGCCACGCGCTTGAGACCGGCGATATCCAGTTTCTCCAATTCGAGTTGTAATACATTCTCTTCTGCCATGAGACCTGATCGGGGAAATAACCTCTCGGAGTTCAGGGATGGGGATCGACCCTCCCCTGTAAAATCATTTTCGTTATCGCGGAGATTCTGTTACGCTTTGCTAATACTATATTCCGGCTGGTTCACGGCCAATCTGACTCGTCCCCGTGGCGAAATATCGGGCTCCGGAAGCGAAACATTCTTTACGTTGGAGTGGCTCCTTATTTCCGCGGCCTGGGCGATCTTAATAATCGCCGCGGCGGGAGCCGGATTCGTATTTTTCATGGGCCGAGTCGGGCGGTGGAAGGGATTGCAGGGCTTTATTGCGCCCATAATGACCGGCCTGCTGCTGCTTATTGCCGCTTTGCACATAAAAATATGCCTGGTGGAACGGGTCGTCGTATCCGGAGCAAGCATGCGGCCCGCGCTGGAGCCCGGCCGAGTGCTCTGGGTGGAAAAGATCAGCACCGGTATCCCCATGCCGGACTTGAGCTTCCCTTTTGGCAGGGTATTCAAAACCGGCAAAATTCCCGCCTTCGGCCGGCGGCTACCGGAGCGGTCCGCCATCATCGTCATCAATTATCCGGGCAGCGGCCGGAAGTACCTGATCAAGCGCGTGGTGGGTTTGCCCGGAGATCGGTTTGCCTTCGTGCAGGGACGGGTTCGGATCAACGGGGCTTTTGCGGCGGAAACATACCTGACGCCGGGCATGGCGACTCGCCCGAGTCCCGATGCCTACCAGCCTCCCATTCATGATTTCCCGGACCGACTGGGACTGCTGGATCCGGTGGTGCGATATTCGGCCATGAACGGCGTGGGCCCATCCGGGGTCGTTCCACCCCACACGGTGCTGGTCCTGGGAGACAATCGCACGCACTCCCGGGACTCCCGCAGCCTGGGTTTCGTGCCGCTCTTTTTCATCACCGGCACCGTTCTGGGGCAATGAGACCTCCGGAAAATATGCTTGTACCCAGCATGAATTTTCCGATCTTGTAGAACAGGATGCGTAAAGCCGGAAACAGACT
>CAZGYS010000129.1:0-12645 GCA_964530305.1 uncultured Leptospiraceae bacterium | reverse complement strand
CCCGCTATACCGAAATTGATTGGTACGATACTCCTCGTTACTACGACATTATTTTCGACGTCGATACGCAAAAAGAAGCCGACTTCCTGGAAGCGGCGCGTCTTGAATACGGAGGCGGTCGTGGGCGGCGCGTACTGGAGCCCGCGTGTGGAAGTGGTCGCCTTGTGGAGGAGATGGCACGAAGGGGCTGGTCCGTTCGTGGAACGGATCTGAACGCGCACATGCTGGATTTCGCGCGTGAGCGTTTGCGTAAGGCCGGGCTCAAGGCCGTCTTGAAGCAAGAGGACATGACCAGCTTCGTCGCGCCCGGTCAACCCTTTGATATCGCCCATTGTCTCGTCAGTACGTTCAAGTATCTACTAACCGAGGAAGCCGCTCGTTCCCATTTGCAATGCGTGGCCCGTAGCTTGAAGCCCGAGGGCATTTACGTACTGGGCTTTCACATCTATGACTACCATAAGGTCGGGGCCGTCAAGGAGCGCTGGCGCGGCAAGGACGGAGACACCCGCGTCCACTGCACAATCGAAAGCATGTTGCCGGAGGTCGATCGGCGCCGGGAGCGCCTTCGCGCGCGTCTGGTCGTGCATGAGAACGGCGAAGTAAAACGTTCGGAGACCAACTGGTGGTTTCGCACCTACAATGCTCGGCAGGCCAAAAAGTTATTAGCGTCGGTTCCCGAGCTGGAGTTGGTGGCGGTGCACGGCTTCGACTACGACATCAATCGCCAATACGAACTGGATGACGACGTATTCGACGCGGTTTTGATTCTCCGGCGTAAGGCCTGAGGTCGGCCGCTTATGTCGCTTTTATTCCATCCTCGTTCCCCATGCGCCAAGTCGGAACCATAAAGCCGCCGGCCGCCTCCCGCATTAATAACTTGCTTAATCCGAGACCCGGCCGACAATTTGGCGTCTCGGATGGAGTTTAAACCTTCAAGATTTACTATACGCGTTAAATTGCTGGTCATCATTTCCGGCATCCTGGTGGCGGCTCTGACGGGCATGATCCTGCTGGCCACGGAGCACTTCAAAAACGACAGCGAAACGCGAATTCAAGAGCACAACCTTCGCCTCACGCGGGTCATCGGCGCTCGCGTTCGACTGGAACTGCAAAATGTAATCTATCGCACCAGTATTCTGCTGAGCGGCCGTTCCAGCGCCGGAGCCTTTACCGCGGTCGGTAACGAGAATCTGATCTTCGCGGGAATTGCCGAGAAGGCCTCGGGGGGCGGCCTTCGATTTCGGAAAGTTCTCTTCAACGACAGCTTCTTAAATGAAAACAAGATCAAACGTGAAGACGTCCGGAAAGCCAATGAAAGCGCCGCCCGGAATTTTCTGAATTCCTTCAATGGCGCCGTGCTGGTGCGGAATGTTTCGCCCGGTTTCAAGTTGCCGGTGCTGGGAATCAGCCTGCCCTTGAAGGGTTTCGAAGGTCGTCGCATCATGGTGATCCTGATCGAGTCGCGGGGTTTTCTGCGCGCCTTTCCGGCGGGCGGCACGACGCGAACGTTTCTGGTTAATTTTCAGGGCGATGTACTGGCTCATCCCGACAGCAAGCTGGTCCTGACGCGCACGAACATGGCCGAGACGCCCATCGTCCAGGCCATGATGCGCAGTAAGACGGACAATCGCCAGCTTCGTTATCAAGACGCGCAAGGCGTCCACCATCTCGGCTTCTTTCAAAAGCTGGGCGTCTACGGCCTGGGCGTCATCGCCACCGTGGCCGAGAAGCGAGCCTTCGAGGCCGTTTACGGGATTCAGCGGCGCAACATCTACATAATGTTGATCTTTCTGAATCTGGCCATCCTCATCGTCTTTTTCTTTTCGCGTCGAATTACTGAACCGATTCATCGCCTGGTGGAGGCGGCCCACACGGTTGAGAAAGGCGATTATCGCATCGATATCGAGCCCGCCTCGGGCGATGAAATCGGCATGCTGACGAATTCATTTATTGCCATGACGCGGGGCCTGGAACAGACCGAGGCCATGATTCACTACCAGGCCTTTCACGATTCGCTTACGGGCCTGGCCAATCGCGCGTTGTTGATGGAACGCCTGAAGCTGGAACTGGCTCACGCGCGAAGAGACAAAACGACCCTGGCCGTATTTTTTCTGGATCTGGATCGTTTCAAGACCATCAATGATACCCTGGGCCATTCCGCGGGAGACTGGCTTCTGAAGCAGGTGGCCATACTGTTGAACAACTGCCTGCGTAACAGTGATACCGTGGCGCGACAGGGCGGCGATGAATTCATCATCATTCTACCCGATGTGGATCACGGCGGGGGCGCGTCCGCCGTGGCCAACAAGATTCTCCAGAAGTTCGAATCGCCCTTCGTGTACGAATCCCATGAATTGCGCGTGAGCTGCTCCATCGGCATCGCCCTGTATCCGGAAAACGGCGAAACGTCGGATACGCTTTTAAAGAACGCGGACGCGGCCATGTACTCCGTGAAGAACAAGGGTCGTAAGGGTTTTCGTTTTTACTCCAGCGCCCGGGATTCCCAGTCGGTGGAACGCCTGCGGCTGGAAGGGCGATTGTATCGCGCGCTGGAGAACGAGGAATTCCTGCTGCACTACCAGCCCCGCGTGGAACTGGAGTCGGGTCGCGTGTGCGGCCTGGAGGCCCTGGTTCGCTGGAAGCATCCCGAGCGGGGCATGGTGCCGCCCGTGGAGTTCATTCCCCTGGCCGAGGAAACGGGGCTAATTTTGCAAATCGGCGAATGGGTCCTCAAGAAAGCCTGTCTTGATCATCGCATCCTGCGCGAAGAGGGGTTTGAGAAGCTGGTGACGGCCGTGAATTTCTCGCCCCGTCAGTTTCAGCAGCCCGACCTCATGTTGCGCGTGCGCGATGTGCTGGAAGAAACGGAAATGAGTCCCGAGCGCTTGGAGATTGAAATCACCGAGGGGACGTTGATGGATGATCCCAATGCGGCTCAGGACATCCTTTCGCGTTTGAATAAACTGGGCGTGCAAACCTCCATTGATGATTTCGGAACCGGTTATTCATCGCTGGCTTATCTGAAGCGTTTCCCCATCGACATTCTTAAGATCGACCGAACTTTCGTGAACGGGATTCCCGGCGAAGCCGACGACGTGGCCATCATCGGTGCCATCATCGCCCTGGCGCGCAGCTTGAATCTGATGCTCATCGCCGAAGGCGTCGAGACCGAGGAACAAAGCAGCTATCTCAAGTCCGTGAACTGTGATCAGGTTCAGGGGTATTACTTTTGCCGACCATTGCCCATGGAAGAGCTGCTGCCCGTTTTGCGAAACTGGGGCAAGGAACGGCGCAAATCGGGATGAACCAGGCCATGACTCTTGCGCGCGATCACAAATGGCTGCCCGTCTTGAATGTCGTGATCATCGCCGTTTGCGCGGGGCTTTTGTACCGGGAGCACCGACATGATGTTCGCGGCGCGGGCGGCCCCGCCCTGGGGCGCGTAATTTTTCAGATTGGGCGCACGCAAAACAAGGCGGCTTCCCAGGTCATCTTCCAGGATTTGCAGCGCAATCATGCCGTGCGCGCCGGAGATACCGTGCGGACGGCTCGCGCGGCCGAGGTCATGCTTCAGTTAAGCGACGGCGCCCGCGTCGAACTGGGCGAATTCAGCATGGTCGTGATCAATCGCCCCGAGAAAAAACTGCGGCTGCGATATTCCTACGGCATTCTTCACGTACGAAAGAGCAAGGGGCGCGAGCTCGATATCGTAACGAAGAGCGGCTCCGTCCTGGTGGGCCGCGGCGATGTGAGCATTTCCCGGGACGACGCGGGACGCACACGCGTCACGGTGAATTCCGGTAGTGCCCGCGTTCGCGCCGGCGGCGATGAGAAATCCGTAACCGCCGGCAACAAGGCCGTGTTGAATTCCAGTGGTCCCAGTATCGCGCCGCTGGTTCTTGAGCGGCATGCACCCGCGGACGGTCGACGGATCATGGGGCGGGGCGCCGACTTTCCGGTGGATTTCAGCTGGCGCTTCGCGCGCCCGACGACGGCGAAGAACGCGGCGGTGCGTTTCGAAGTGAGTTCGCGGGCCGATTTTAAGGGTATCGTCATAAAGAAAGCACCGCGCGGGGACAAGTTGCGCCTGCGACTCTCGCCGGGGCAATATTACTGGAGAGTAGTTCGAGGTAGCGAAGTTTCCGAATCGCGGCGACTGTTCATCGCGCGCATTCCGGAAGTCGAGCCGGTGTATCCCATATCGGGCAGCGTCTTCGAGTATTTACTCAAACCGCCGGCAATCAATTTTAGCTGGCGCAGGCATGCCTTCGCGGCGGGGTATCGCCTGGAAGTGGCGCGGGACCCGAGCTTTCGCGAACCCCTGCATTCGCTGGAGACAACTTCCCGTACGCGCTTGCTGGATTTGAAAGCGGGCGTTTACTACTGGCGCTTGCGAACGGTGGGCATGATTCCGGACGCGTCCATTACCGGGCCGGCCATTCGTTTTACGATTCGTAAGACGGCTCTGCCCATCCAGGCGCCGGCGGCGGGAGCGCGTGTGAATACCAATGAAGTCCGGCGGGAAGGGCTGACGTTTCGCTGGAAGGCCCCTGTTGCCGGCGGCAACTATGAACTGAAAATCGCCCGGGATGCCGACTTTCGCGACATCATCGTGAAGCGTTCCACCGCCGGGACCGAGCTGAACGTAAAGCGGGAACTGCGTCCCGGAAAGTATTTCTGGCGATTGCGGCTTACTCGCGGGGGCGCGAACGTGTCCGGCGCGACGCGGGAGTTCCTTGTTAGTCTACCGCTAGAAGCACCGGCCGCGGTTTTCCCGAAGCCCGGCTCCGCGGTGGATATGAGTTCCCGGGACTTTCTGCCTTTGCGCTGGCGACCGGTTCCCGACGTGAAGCGCTATCGCCTGGTGGTGCGACGGGTCGCGGGTAACAAGCTTGTGTTTTCGCGTACCGTGACGGGGACCGGCTACCGCTTCCGAGATCTCTTGAAGTTGGATACCGGCAAGTTTACCTGGTCCATCGCCTCAATTGGAAAGGACAATCGCCCGGGCAAGGCGCGCGTTACGCCCTTCACCATTACCCTGCAATCGACGCCCGGGGCGCCCACCATCAAGGACCTCAGGTCGGGGAACTGAAATTCAGGAAGCCGCGAATCGCGGTTACGAAGGCCGGTTCAGGATCATCCACTTTTCGTCCAGATAGGCCAGCAGGTTGCCGTGCTGGTCGAATGCTTCGGTGCGCACCAGCCAGACCTTGCGATTGCGTTTGGGGATCGTGGTGACGATGCGTACGAGCCCATCGCGGACGGGTTGCTTGTAGCGAATCGTCGCTTCGGCCGTGGTGCCCAGTTGCTTTTCCCAATCCAGGGTGTAGTGCACGAGCGCGCCCTGGCAACTGTCCATGGCTCCGAACAACGCGCCGCCGTGAGCCGTTTCATTGGGGTTCCAGTGGTCGGGGCGAATCTCCAGTTCGTAGACGCATTCGTCGGGGGAAATCGCCTTCATCTCACAACCGAGAAGAGCGCCGAAGCGATCGGCGAAGAGTTTTCGGTAGGTTTCGAGATCGGGATAGGTTGGCATGGCGAGGGTCTAAGGGCCCAATGGTTGAAAGGGCGAAGGGTGCGGTATCTCATCGTCATTGAAAAATTCTTTGCTCATGCCGGAAATTTGTAACCTCATGGGACGCGCTTCTCTTACCCTTCGACCCTTCGACCCTTCGACCCTTCGACCCTTAACTTACAAACTCCATCGCCGAAAGGTGGTTGGCGATGTGAAACGCGTGCGCTCGTTCGTATTCGGCTTTGGAAAGTTTATCGAAAACGAAATGGGCGCCGTACTCCCCGGAGTGGGTTTCGAAATCGGCCATGGCCTTGCGCAGGCGCGCCAGGGCTTCCTTGACGTCCCCTTCGTTTTTGATTTCGGGGGCGCCGGGAATGACTTCGTTCAAGTTGTGGCTCATGTATCCGCGGCTGTTGAAAACCGAAAAGGCAATCTTGCCGACGGTGTTGCGAAAAATCGCCGCGCGGTATTTGGGAAATTTGCTGAGCGAAAATTCGATACTCTGCGCGCAATGGGATAGAACCTTGTAGACCGACCAGGCGCCGGCCAGCTTAACTTCCTTTGCTTTTTCCAGGGCGTCCAATTCCTTGGAAGCCTCGGCCAGAGTCGCGAAGCGCAGTTTTCGATCCATGGTTTCTCCTTTGTCGGAACAATTGGCGGCCGCGGTTCCCAGCACAAGCAGGGCCGCGGTGCGTCCGCCGGTTTTCATAAACTCGGAGCGCGGCATGAGCCGCGCTTGAGTGGTTTCTTGATGATTCGTTTTGATTTCGCCGTTTTTCATTTTCGTCGAACCTCGTTTCGCATGAAGGTGCGCGGATGAGAGCTTATGCGTATCGTAATCCCATGCGATTCAGGACAAAGCTTATCATCCAGGCCGGTCCAATCAAGAGAAATTGCACGTCCTTGAGAAAAGAGGGTTTCTTACCTTCGATTTCATGTCCCACGAACTGAACCACCCACGCAATGGCGAAGATTACGGCCGAAGTGATGGCCAGGTGCCAGGGCAGTTGCGCCAGATAGTAATTGCCGATGATGACCGCGGCCACGAAGGGAATCAGGCCGAAGAAGATGGGACGGGAGAGAACCAGGTAGTAGACCATGGCCAGGGCCAGCAAAATCGTGCCCCAGTTCAAGAGACCGGCGGGCAGGCCGGGAATAATGCCGTCGAAATAGGCGGAGGGAATGCTCCACAGTAGGCCGACGGTGGATAGTACGATAAAGGGAATGCAGACCCAGTGGATCAGTTTATTGGTCGGATTCTGGTGGCTCTCGCCGTATTGTTCAAGCAGTGTTTCCATGGTGTTCATCTTCTCTTCCTCCTCTTGATTGTGCCTGAAGATAGCACGGAACGGCCCGGGCGTTATTGTATGAATTGGCTGGATTCTGCTTTAAATCAGCTCCATTTTGAACGTTTCTGCTGAAATCGGGAAAAAAATCGCCTATGCCTTGAGCGCAGCCGCGGCCCGCTCACCCCAGGCCGAAAACCTCTCGCGCGTTCTCCCGCAGAAACAGTTTCATGGTTTTCTCCGGCAAGTCCAGCTTGAGTGCCTGACCCACGCAGCGATCCCAGGGCAGGTGTGGAAAATTCGTTCCGAACAGAACCTTCTTGCGACCGAAGGTTTTCATATACTGGATTAGTTGCGGTGGATAATAATCGGGCAGCCAGGCCGAAGTATCGATGTAGACGTTCTTGTGCTTCATGGCCACGCCGATCATCTCGTCCGTCCAGGGAAAGCCGATGTGGCCGGCTACGATTTTAAGCTCGGGGAAAATGAGGGCGATTTCGTCCAGGTAGGGCACCGGTCGTCCCGTCTCCGACGGCTTGAGCGGTCCGGTATGACCCACCTGCGTGCAGAAGGGGATTCCCAGCTCGATGCACTTTACATAGAGGGGAAAATACAGGCGATCATTGGGCGGCTTCTCCCACAGCCAGGGCACGACGCGCAGGGCCTTGAAGCCCAGGTCTCGCACGGCGCGTTCCAATTCGCGGCAGGCCTCTACGGGATCCTCCAGATTTACCGCGGCGACTCCGGCGAAGCGGCCGGGATGGGCGGTAATAAATTCGTTCACGGTGTCGTTATCCATGATCGCGCGACCGGGGCGATGCCAGGCTGAAAACATCAGGGTCTCCACCCCGGCCCGATCCATGGAGGCGATGGTTTCCTCCGGCGTCATGCCTCGCTCCAGCAGCGGTCCCGAGCCCGAGCGCTTGAAGAGGTCGCCCACTTCCGGCAGAGCCTCAAAGAATCCCTTCGTGGCCGGCTGGGCCCAGGCGTCGATTACCCCCACCGGTGGTTGTACTGATTCGGTTTTCTTCATGGCGATTCCTCCGTATGAACCTTGCTCCCGCCGACCGATTCTCCGGGCAAGAAAAATAGTTTTGTGCAAAACTATATGCGGAAAATGAAAGTCTGAAAATTGACGCATGCGTCACTAATTGCTTGCGTTCCGGGCTCTAAATAGGGCGATTGGCGATCATGAAGCGCCTCAAACGGATCCTGAAAATCACTCTGATGGTTCTGGCCGGGGCGATTGGTGGGCACGTGCTTATGAACGCGGTCAACGTTTTGCAAAACGGCGCGCGGAGCTGGGACGGCCGCTCTCCCGCGGCGATTCTCGGTAAAGACCCCGCGCGGGCCGACCTTCTGGATTTACGCCGACTATCGAAAGCCGAACTGATGCAATTGTTCTATGCTTCGCCGCCGCCGGATTACAAGACCATGGGCGGTCGTTTCGAGGCGCGCCTGTTGTCCGTGGGCGTGATGGCTCCGGCCACCGCGGTCTTTACGCACAATTTTTTCGGTCCGGGGCACTGGGTCGGCAAGTCGTTCCAGCCCGGTCCTTCGGGCGCGGACGGTACCGGCGATAATCTCTTTTCCGACGGCTCGTCGAAGGCGATTCGCGCGCGGAAAAATCGCATCTACATTGGGCCTTCGCTGCTGGACAAAAAAGTTTCCATGCACCTGGATTACGCGCCTTACAATGGCGGACTGGTGCATTCCATGCGCGATGAAGTCCGCATGATCAACACGTCTCTCTATCTCGGCATGGGTCACATGGCTCTGGGGGGCGGTTCCATTAATCCGGCGCCTTTTGTTTTGATGCGTCCGGCAAAGCCGGCGGGGAAGTGAAGCAAGTGAGTAAGCAGGTGACTCGCCATCGCCCCGGGCCGCTCCCGGGACGATGAACGTAAATCGCGCGAAGCGAATCTCGAACGATTACACCTGAGTTTTCAGCATGCCTTCCATACCGAAGGCGGTGTAGATACCCGTGGTGGCTTGATCGGAAGCGGCATTGATGCCCTTGATGGGTTCTTCCATGCCCAGACCGTCGCGCACGGTGCGGAAGGCGCGCTGGCCGCGCGGAGCCGCTACGAGATCGGCTACGATGTCCGCAATCCACTGGGGGTCGGGAGCGTTTTCGCCGCTCAGGTTGCCCTCGAAATTCTGGAGCATGCCCTCGGGCGCGCCGGCCATCTCGCCGTAACCGGCGTCGCGACCCTTGTCCGTGGGGCGAATCAAGCCGCTCATGAAATTGGTGCCGAATCCGCCGGGCTCGATCAAGCAGGACTCGATGCCGAAGCCGCTCAGCTCGACGCGATAATTGTCCGCCAGTGCCTCCAGCGCGTACTTGGAGGCGTTGTAGGGGCCGAAGAAGGGCAGCACGAAACGTCCCAGCAGGCTGGAAATATGAATCAGCAGGCCGTTTTTTTGCTCCCGCATGGTGGGCAGAACCGCGCGATTCACGCGCTGCACGCCGAAAACGTTCACGTCGAATACTTTTTGCCAGTCCTCGGTGGTGAAGGTTTCCTGCAGGCCCAGAACGCCCACGCCGGCATTGTTGACGACCACGGTGATACCGCCCATGGCTTTCACGGCTGCTTCCACGCCGGCGTTGACGCTGTTTTCGTCGGTAACGTCGATTTCCACGATGTGAGCGCCGGCGGCTTTCAATTCCTCCGCCGCGGCCTTGTTCTTGCCGTCGACTCCGCGCATGGAAGCGACGACCGTATGACCCTTGGCCAGCAGGGTGTTCGTCATCAATTTGCCGAATCCGGCACTGGCGCCGGTGATCAAGATTTTCTCGGACATTATGTTCTCCTTGTACTCTTTATACTCGATTGCTTGTTGGAAATTATCGCTTCGAAAGCGGAAATATTGCTATGGCTTTTCGAAACGCGCCCTTATAATTAGGGAGAAAGTTTCTTATCGTCAAGTAGGTACTGTATTGTATTATAGTGTCTTTGAGGTAACTAGCTGTATCAATGGTTAGTAAGGATGCTCGGGGAGGCGAATATGTCGGGAAAAGGAACGAGTTGCGCGGTGGAGCTGACGCTGGAAATCATCGGCGGCAAGTGGAAGGCCGTGATCCTGTGGCATCTCAAGGAAAAAGTTCTGCGCTTCGGTGAGCTTAAGAAGCTGATTCCCAATATCACGCAAAAAGTCCTGACTCAACAGCTGCGGGAACTGGAGGCGGACGGCCTGATCCATCGTGAAATTTACGCGGAAGTGCCTCTGCGGGTGGAGTATTCCATGACCGAGCACGGCAAGACATTGCGTCCAATACTCAATTCCATGTGCAAGTGGGGGCGCGAACATCATGACGCCATGGGTTCCCGCCGTAAGGAGAAGGCTTCGGCCCGATAAACGCAAGTCCGGAAGCGAATTGCCCGGCCGTGCGGCACGGCGGCCGTTTCCGGCGTCAGCGCTTGCGCATGCAAAACAAAAGGGCGATGTTCTTGGGGCGTGTTTCCCAGTCGACGCGTACCGAGCCGTAGCCGCCGGGACGGGGACCGCGCACATTGTCGACCTGCTGGCCCCCGATGCTCCAGGCCATGACCTCGAAGAAGCGCGCCGCGCCGGGGCCGCCCGCGCCGGAATAGTTGTAGGCGTGATGATAATGACCCTGGAAGGCGTCCGCTTGATAATTGGCCAGGGCCCGCGTGCCGGCGGGGTCTCGACCGGCGGCTCCGGCGGCCGTACCGAAATCGTCCATTCCCCGCGCGAAGGCTCCCCGTAAGTCCGGCGTCCCATTGGTGCCGTCCGCGGCAATCCAGCCTGTCGGACACGCGCTCAAATTAAACGCGGCAACCAGCCCGTCCGGCGCGCCCTTGATGATTTCCAGATTAGCGGATTGCAGACCGACGTTCAAGGCCTGGAAGTTGTTGTTGATGTCCGTCGCCCCGACTACCTGGCCGGATTGAAACGTTCGCAGGTTCTCGGCGCCCTGCGCGAAAAGGAAAGTCAGCGCCGTCCCGATTAGCAAGACCGAGAGAAAACCCAGGCCGCGGGCCGCGCCGATCCTGAAGTTACGGGAGAAGTCGCCCATCGCCATAAATTAAGGGCGTGGGACGCTAATTGTAAAGTAAAATTAATTGACCGGCCTTAACTATGGTCGGAGCGGCGGAACCATTTTCAGGTTTCGCCCACGTCGTAGGGCTCGACCAGCGTATGGGTCAAGCGCATGCTCTCTTCCAGGAGAGCTTCCATTTCGGTCCGCAATCGCCCCAGAACGGTTTCCAGGGTGCCCTTCTTATCTTTCTTGTATACATCCTGATATTCACGTAGGCGAAAGGGTTTAGCGAAACTTACGTAAGCCTTGCGGGGTAGATGCGATGGTTCGCCGCCCAGCATGCGGGGTCGTTTGCCCAGCAACAACGATTCCCATCGCGCCAGCCATTCGTAGAAGCGCTCCGCGGAGGGATAGGAAACGAGGTAGTCTTTCTTGATAACGATGAAGTCGTAGGCGCGCACGAGTTCGTCTTCCGCCCAGGACAGTTCCGCGGCGGTGGGCGTGGGCAATCCCTTCATGGGGTATTTAAGATGAATCAGTTCGGTGATGGTCGTCAGGTGGCGCAGCTTGTGAATGGCGTCCGCTTCGCGATCGTAACCGGGAGCGCCGAGTTTATCGGCCACATGATCCAGCAGGTGGTGACGAATGCGGCCCATGCGAAAATCGAAATCCTCGTTATCCGCCGCGGGTAGGCCGTAGTCCTTTTCCGCCTTTTCGATCATGACGCGGCCCAGCATGAGAAAGCTGCGCAGGAGATTGCGTTTACCCGGCTCGACTCCCAGTTTGTTGCATAGAATTCCGACGTAGTGTTCCAGATCCTTGCGGATGACTTCCTCTTTGGCGTCGATGACGTATTTAATGAACGATGAGAGAATCGTAATGTCCGCGGCGGGATCTTGCTTCATGGCGTCCCCCAGGCCGGCGAAACCGATTTTCAGGATACCCGGTTGGAAGGGCATGAGGCTGTCGTTCTCGCTGCTCATGGGTTCTCCCTCGGGGTAGAGCGTCAGCTTGCCTTTGGGCGCCGCCAGCACCTTGCGCGCGAAAGACATGGATTCGCGGTCGGCCACGCCGGGCACCACCGAGAACGCGCCGGTGGATTGAAACACCTTGCCCACCAGTCCGAAACCGAAGTCGAAAGCGCGTCGGGCGGCCATGCCCTTGAAGCGCGCGCCCATGGCCTGTCCCACCAGCCAGGAAATAGTGGGCTCCGCCTGCGTGGGGTGATTGCTGAAATAGATCAGGCGATCATCGCGCAGGGAGCGGAGCATCTTTTTGTCTTCCGGCGCGATGATGACTTCGTTGATGTTGTGAGCCAGTTTCAGGAAACCAGGCGTGATGGCGTCGGTGAACCAGAGCATCCCCAGCTTGGGATCGGCGGGTTTGAAAAAATCGGACATGTCCAATGGGAACGCCGGTCCCGGGACGCGTCCAGACAAATTCGTTTCGCCTTAAAAAACGCCGCGCATATCGAAGGTAAAGCGCCGTCCGGCGCGATGATAGTCGAAGGCGTAGAGATTGTTCTTAATGAGCAGTTGGCGACTATTGAACAGGTTGGAGACGCGGATGCCCAGGCTGAGCTCCGGCAGGGGCCGCCAGGCCAGTCGGGTGTTGACGCTGGTCCAGGCGGGGATTTTCTCGGGCCGATACAGCGCCTGGCGATTCGCGTCGCCCAGTATATTGCCGGCTTGATAGAATGTAGTTTCGTCCACGGCGCCGAAATCGCTTGCCCGCCGCCGTACGGGCCCCTGGTAGCGCGCAATCAGGGAGACGGTAAATCGCCTGGAAGTGAAGGCAAACCCCACATTGCCGGACGCCGCCGGAGCCCAGGTCAGGAC